>NZ_JAUBTB010000018.1:0-97486 GCF_036704965.1 Microcoleus sp. F10-B2
TGGTGTAGATTTAAAAGAAGAGGAACGGGTTAAATTGGCTACAGTTTTAAGTCAATCTAAGCGCCTTAAGCTTGCCTATGAATTGAAGGAAGAATTCAGAGAGATTTTTGAAAGTCATCATAGTGTGGAAGAGGGGAAAGAATCACTGCTTGAATGGATTAAGAAAGCACAACCAATTTACAGGGATACCCTAACCATGCTTCGCAATCATATCGATGGAATTTGTAACTATTTTTTGAACCGAACAACGAGTGGTGTTATGGAGGGAATCAACAATCGTCTCAAACTGATTAAACGTCAAGCCTATGGATTTGTTAATTTTGACAATTTTCGAGATCGACTATTAGCTTGCTTTTCTAATTAGTCTTTCTTATCACCGCAAACCCAGAAGACCCGAAGATATGGCAAGCGCTAACTGGATTTAAATAATACTTAATTCACTTTAAAATAGATTGACCGTGAGATTTATTAACCCCAAAATTGAGTTCGCTTTCAAAAGTATCTTCGGCTCCAGCGAAAGCAAACCAATTTTAATCAGCTTTCTCAATGCCATGATTTATGATGGCAGTCCCACCATAGCCGACTTAGAAATTATCGACCCGTATTTACCATCCAAAGTCTCTTATCTCAAAGACTCTTAGCTGGATGTCAAAGCCAGACTTGCAGGAGGTGCAACTGTAATTATCGAGATGCAAGTTTTAAATGTAGCATCTTTTGCGAAACTGGTGGTTTACATTTACAATCTGCGAAAACTTACTCTACTCAACTGATTCGCGGTCAAGGTTATTTTAAGTTAAAACCTGTAATTGCTTTGACAATTACTGATTTTGAAATGTTTGACAATGACCGAGAAGTAATACCAATTTTAAACGAAATAACAGTATTCTTGTTCCCCCCGCAATGCAGCGGGGGGGCTAGGGGGGTCGAAGAGTGTTGCACGATTTTAGAGAAATGGTATTATACAGCCACGATCGCGCGATCGCCTGCACTCTGTTGTGGTAGTTTGAAAACACGCCCTGGAGAGAGCGAGGTTTTAGGCTTTTGGTGGGTAAGTCCTATTAACGTAAAAGGCTTCCAAATCAAAAACCCAGTTCCACATGAGAAACCGGGTTTTTGAGTGTCATATCAATTCCGCTCTTCATCGAAATGATATAAAGGGAGGACACCGCCAGTGCAATGCCGTGTCCCTACAATCGATCGTGGTAGGGACACGGCGCCGTGCCGTGTCCTCGCTGATCGTTCCGGTGCAGCCGGAAACGATATCAGTCCTAGTTTATTTATGCTCGCCTACTTGATTGCGTCTGCCGTATTAAGCAGCTCAAGCTATTTAAACGTCAAACTTTTCAGGTGTTGAGAAACCCTCAAGGGCGAGCACTTTTGGCAGCAGCCCAACAGCCATCAGGTTTCTCAGTGTTATATTTTTTTAGTTGAAGCTAGTTACCCTTTAATTCGCCGATACTTCTCTTAGCAGTGTCTTTGTACATCTCCCCGAATTCTTTCACGGCTGCTCCTGCTTCTTGTCCAATCTTCTGAGCTCGTTCGCCCGGAGAGTCTGACGTTTCGCGAGCTTCTTGCCTCCATTCCCGGGTTGTTTGGGGTCTTTCAGGATTGTTTAGATCGGCTTTAGAGCCTCCTGAAGTGCCAAAACCCTTGTTACTGTGTCCCGAATCAACATTTGCCGTCAGCAGCATAAAACCGACTAGGACGACACTCAAAAAACTCTTCACTTGAAAGCCCTTAAGCAGGGAACTGATGCGAGCAATGGCTGTGGAAATCAAATTCATCTCGGTAATACTCCCTAAGTTAATTGGTGATAATTTTCAACATTTTTTGATCTAATTGACTCGCCCCAAAATTAGCAGCTAACGCCAGAGAAAGCCAACTTAGCTTTACCTTGCTATTAACCACCTAAATAGAGTTATAGGTTAGCGATAAAATCTGGTAAATACGCCACCTATGTGCAAGCCAATTAGCTTTTTCACACATGGATATCACGTTAACAGCAGCAAAATAGTTATACCTCTAACTAAAGTCATAACTTAATTAGAAGCAAAAAACATATTTTTATACACATGGTTAGACAATTTTTAATCAATCATGCTATGCAGGGCAAATTCTTATTGCAAGCGATCGCCCGTTTTCACCTCAAACCAGTGCAGCAACTGAGGCCCAAAAACCAGCTCTACAATTTCCGAATTCCAGTGGCAGTCATTTGGCAGTAAAGCCCGCACCGTGACTGACTCCAAACCTTTAACTCGGACGCTAACTAAATTTTGCATTCCCAAGTTTTCCACTAAATAAACCTCACCTTGAATTGCCTCTGGGGCCGACATCTTGCCGGCCTCTACATCTGCAAAGCTGACGTGTTCCGGGCGAATTCCCAACACAATTTCTGGAGGCACAGTCGGCATATCTGGTAGTCGAACTCGATAATCCCCCAACAGAGCAAAATTGCCCTGGCATTTAAGCACGAGCAAATTCATTTGCGGGCTGCCCACAAAACCCGCTACAAACTGATTTGCAGGACGGGTATAAATTAAGTGTGGCGGGTCTAGTTGCTGGACGTTGCCGCTGTTGAGAACGGCGACTTTTGTAGAAAGCGTCATTGCTTCGGTTTGGTCGTGAGTGACGTACACTACAGGAGCTTTTTGGGAGGAAAACAATTGTTTGAGTTCGGCCCTAACTTTTTCCCGCAATAATGCGTCGAGATTGCTCAAAGGTTCGTCGAGCAAAAATACTTCCGGTTGGCGCACTAATGCACGGCCGAGGGCGACTCGCTGCCGCTGTCCGCCTGATAGTTTTCCGGGTTTGCGATCGATTAATTCCGTCAATCCGAGGGATGTTGCAACTTCCGTCACTAATCGGTTGATTTCGCTGGAGGATATTTTGCGAAGTTTGAGGCTCGATGCCATATTCTCGTATACTGTCATGTGCGGATACAGCGCGTAACTTTGAAAAACCATGGCAATATCGCGATCGCCCGGTCTGAGATAAGTGACATTGCGATCGCCAATTCTAATCTCGCCTCTAGTCGGCTGTTCCAACCCTGCGATTAACCGCAGTGTCGTAGATTTGCCGCACCCCGACGGTCCCAGCAAGGTCAGAAATTCTCCTTCGCTGACATCCAAACTAATGTCTTTTACGGGAACAACTTTAGGGCTGTAGGTTTTATTGAGGTTTTTTAGTTGCAGTTTTGCCATGATTTTTAAACTGTTGACTGTTGACTGTTGACTGTTGACTGTGTTGTTTGACTCGTTACCAGGCACAGCCTAGGAACCAGTTCAATCTAAAATCTAAAATCTAAAATCTAAAATCGATTTATCCTTTTACAGCCCCGGCTGTTAAACCTTGAACGATGCGCCGCTGGAACACCAAAACGAGGAAAACTAAGGGCAAAGTTCCTAAAACGGTAGCTGCGGCGATCGGCCCGTAAGGGATTTCAAAGACTGACGTGCCGCTGAGTTGAGCCGTGGCGACGGGAATAGTTTTCAGAGATTCGCGAGTCATAAATGTTAGGGCAAATATAAACTCGTTCCAAGCTGAAATAAATGTTAAAATTCCAGTGGTTACTAACGCGGGAAATGTCATCGGCAGTACGATTTGCCACAGCATTTGGAAAGTGTTGTACCCGTCTACTTTAGCAGCATCTTCCAAATCTTTTGGCAACTGTTGAAAGAAACTCCGCATCACCAAAATTGTCAGCGGCAGATTGATCGCGGTGTAAGGAATAATTAATGCTAAATAATTATTGCCTAAATCCAAAGCTTTAACAATTTCCAGCAGTCCTAAAAATAGCAGCACCGCCGGAAATAGGGTAACAATCGTCACAGTTGCCAGGATGATTTTCTCGCCCCACAGCCGCAATCTTGCCAAAGCGTAAGCTGCGGGAGCGCCTACAGCCAAACACAGCAATGTTGAACTAATGGAAACAAAAGCGCTATTTAAAATGTAAATAGCAAAAGGGCGGCGCTGGAATAGGGACAGGTAATGCTCGAAAGTAATTCGTTTGGGAATGTAGATGTTGGGAATTGCCGAAATATCTGGATTTACTTTGAAAGAAGTTAGCACCTGCCAGATAATAGGTGCGAGGAAATATGCGACAATTAATATCGCGGAGATTGGCAAGATTAATTGCCGGATGTCAAAGGTTTTTTTGGTGGGTTGTTCGCGGGCGATCGACATAATTTATACCAATTAAAGGAATGTGCTAAGTTGTTCGGCATTTAGATTTAACTTTTGGGGCGGGCAGGATGCCCACCCCACAAGATTTTCAAGAAATAGGATTGTGCGGCGAGAAACTGGGTTTCTATGAGTTTTGCGAACAGGAACGAGAAATTTACGAAGAAACCCGGTTTCTGGGTTCTGTGTGCGATCGCAAATCGAAAATCCAAAATCTAAAATCTAAAATTGACTGGCGCGGGCTCTCGATAACAGGTAAGCGGCGATCGCAACTGCTGCCACTAACAGCAAAAAAGTACACACCACCAAAGCCGCCCCGTACCCAAAGTCTAAATACCTCATTACCGTGCTGTAAATGTAGATAGAAACCGTCTCCGTTGCCCCCGCCGGCCCCCCTCCCGTCATCACCTGAATCAAGTCAAAAATGCCGAAAGCTTGGGCAAATCGAAACAGCAAAGCAATCACAATTTGCGGCATCAGCAGGGGCACGGTAACTTGACGGAAACTCTGCCAGCTACTGGCGCCGTCAATCGCGTGTGCTTCGTACAAATCACCGGGAATTGACTGCAATCCCGCTAGCAAAAGCAAGCTGACAAAGGGCGTAGTTTTCCACACATCCGCTGTAATCACTGCCATCATTGCCAAAGTCGGATCTCCCAGCCAGCTAATGCTATTTTGAATCAATCCCAAACGCCTCAAAATGTCGTTAATTACGCCGTATTGGTCATTAAAAATCCATGCCCAAGCTACTCCCATCAAGGCAGTCGGCAGCGCCCAAGGCAGCAAGGATATTGTGCGAACAATGCCGCGCCCTGTGAAGGATTGATTTAAGACTAAGGCAATGCCCATACCGATAATTAATTCCAGCACAACAGAGGCGACTGTAAATACTGTGGTGTTGGCTAAAGTTTGCCAGAAACGCCCGTCGCCTAACATTCGACTGTAGTTAGCAAAACCGGAAAAAACCAGTTTTAATTCAGTACCGAGGTTTTGAGTGAATAAACTCAGCCAAAAAGCCCGCAATATTGGGTAAGCAAATACTAGCATCAGAATTATCAAAGCTGGTGCTACTAATATCCACCCGGTTTTTTGTTCGCGCTGTCGCATCTTGTCTAATTGCATATTGTTCACCTTTCATTTATTTTTGGGCGGGCTAGAAGCCCACCCCACAATTGAATTAACTTTTTTTTGTGGAACAGGCCCGAAAGCCTGTTCGGGCGGGCAAGATGCCCACCCCACAATAAAAAAATTCACTCTTTGTGGAACAGGCATCTTGCCTGTTTCTAACAGAGGCAAGATGTCAAATTTACGAAGCTTGGGGTTGTTTCAAACTGCCTAATAAATTGCGAGTTTCGGTAGCTGCTGCTTTCATTGCTTGTTCTGCACTCATTCTCCCGGTAAAAGCTGAACTTAAATAGCGCTGCAAAATATCAGAAGCTTGAGCGTATTGTGCCAGGGGCGGGCGCAAAGCTGGCCGTTCCACTACTTTTAGCAGTTGCGGGTAGTGGGGATATTTGGCGACTATTTCTTTGTTGGTAAATAGGGATTTGTAACTGGGAATTAAACCGGTTTGTAAAATAAATTTGCGCTGGGTTTCCTCGCTGGTAAGGTACTGAATTGCTTTCCACGCTTGTTCTGGATGTTTTGAGGTTTTGGCAATTCCCCAGCCCCAGCCGCCCAAGCAGGAACCCCCTATTTTACCCGTACTGCTGAGCATTGGCTCGATCGCAATTTTGCCTCTAACATTCGATCCTTCGGTATTTGCCAGCTTCCAAACATAGGGCCAGTTTCGCAAAAAAAGCGCTTTGCCGTTTTGAAACAACAGCCTGGTTTCTTCTTCGCCGTAGGTGGTGACACCCGGAGGAGAAATGCCGGTGGCGATCGTATTTTTGAGAAATTCCACTGCTTTAATTGCCTCCGGTTTATCTAACCCAACTTCAAAAGTTTGAGGGTTCGCCCAGAAACCGCCAAAACCGGAGAGCACTTCGACAAACATCGCAGATACTCCCTCGTATTGTTTGCCTTGCCAAAGATAACCCCAAGTTGCTTTTCCCTGTTTCTGCAAGTTTTGAGAGATTTTTACCATCTCTTCAAAGGTTTTCGGCTGTGGAATTTTCGCTTGTTCTAAAATGTCTTTTCGGTAGTAAAGCATTCCGGCATCGGAAGCGTGGGGAATTCGGTAAAGTTTGCCCCGATACCGCCCGCCTTCGACGTTACCTTGGATGAATTTTGATAGTTGTTTGGGGGGAATTTTGTCTGTCAAATCCCTTACCCAACCTGCGGCTGCAAATTTGGGAACCCAGACAATATCCATGTTGATGATGTCGTAGGGCGAGTCGCCTAAAAGAAAGGCAGATGTGTAAAGATTTTCTATGAGGTTGGTGTCAAAAGGCCCTTCTATGAGGTTGATGCGAATGGCGGGGTTTTTCTGTTCAAATTCTTTGACAAATGGTCTCCAGTTAACAATGTCTTGACCTTGCATTAACATGGTGAGCACGACTGGCTGCTGAGTCAGTGCAGGCAGAACAAATAAAAGCAAGACGGCGGTTAATGTGGCAGCGAATAAGGCTAAAAGACGACACTTCTGCCTTCGTTGCGGCGGGGAATTTATTTTTTGCATTTGTTTTTGAGAAGTGGCGGTGCGATCGCCTTGTTTCTCTCATAACTCGCTTTCTTTTGTTTCGCTGGATTTAGCGAGTTTGTGCAATAAAAATTTAAGTAAACTTTAGCTTACTTAATAATGCTTGAGTGGAAAGTGCAAATTTTGATTTAAGTGATTAGATGGCGAGTAAAATCAACATCTATCTACAGATAGATATTAGACATATTACAAAAATCATCAACTATCTTGAGATGATCTGCGTTTATCTGTGTTTATCTGCCTGTAATCTGCGGTTGCTCCTTCAATCAAAGATTTATGCAATTCAAGTCTATTGAGAACATTTAAATAAATAATTCTTCCTTCTTCCTTCTTCCTTCTTCCTTCTTCCTTCTTCCTTCTTCCTTCTTCCTTCTAAATACAAAAAACACCGCTCCTCAAAACAGGAGAACGGTGTATAGGGGGTGTTATGGGTTGTTGTCTGGGATTAACCCTAACAAATCACGATCGCCTCAGGCTATGTCTTGTGATGGTTAAAAAATTGGCACAAACCTGGATTATCGCCCGGATCGCGATCGACCGCGAGCGATCAGCCCAACCATTCCACAACAGCATCTTCCTTGGTATTGGTGTGCCGTTCTGGGGTTTCGCGGTTGAATTTCATGTGGATAGCGCGGTTTTGTTCGCCGTCGGCTGCTACTGCAAAAATCGGATAGTCGATTAAGCCGTCTTGGAAAGACATCTGGAAGCGGAAAGTGCCGTCAGCATTGAGTTTAATCGGCTGTCCGCCTACGTAGACGGTGGCGTCGGGCTCGGTGGCACCGTAGACGATCAGTTCGGCATCAGCAACCAACCAGAACTGGCGGGGGCGCATCGGGGCGGCGAAGCCAACTCCCGACATACCGACACCGGACATACCGATACCGGACATGGTGAGGCCGGACATACCGACACCGGACATAGTGAGGCCGGACATACCGACACCGGACATGGTGAGAGCGGACATAGTAGGAACAGCCCACATTCCGACGCCGGAGGGGAACACGTAGGAACTGAGAGCTTGTTCGTGGATGCCGACTTGTTGCACGGAACCGGCGACGTGCTGCATGGAACCGAAGATAGAACCGGCTACGCGCAGGGCTTCGGCAGATTCTGCCATGCCGAAGATTTGTTCGTAGATGGCGTTGCCGGTGCTGAAACCAGCGCCATTGCCTGCTTGTGCCATTTTCTTGGCGGGAGGAACCAGTTCGGCGAAGGTTTTGCCTTGCAACTCTTCTTCCCAGTCGAGGGTGATGAATTGGTCTTCAATCCAGTCGCTGGGATAGACGGGAGGAACGCGGACTTCGGCCGATCGAGCTAATACCAGCCAGCGGCCGTCTGCACAGCGGTAGCCGATGTCGATTGCGTAGTCCCGATCGCTTACGGGGATTGGCACGTACCATTCCCGCGCCAGTTCGTCGCAGGGATATTCTTGAATGCTGTGGGGGCTTTGAGTGTCGAGGTTAACATCTGTAACGTCGTAGATCCGCAGGGCGAGTTGCTGTCCTCCTTGGCGGCGCATTTCTTCTTTGCGATCGTTGGGGATGTCCCAGTAAGTGTAAGCCCATTCTGGATCGCGCGGCATTAACACAACCCGACTTTCGCCGTACCCGTTGGGCAAATCTGCTAAACCTTCATCTACAGACGACAAAGAACCGCCTGTTCTATCTTCTTGACCGAGTTCAAACTTTGCTGCTTCCACTGCTTCTTGTGCCTCTAGTTTGCGAGATGGACTATATGAAAATTTGGTGCGCTGAATTTCTTGAATAGATGCCAGAAGTTGCGATTTCCGCATCCGGCTGTAGCGAGAGACTCCACATTCGCTAGCAACTCTGCGGAGTTGTCGCAAAGTCATCTCTTCTAATGGTGGGCGTTCTTTTGCCATGAGTTGGTTCTCCACTAATTTGGGATGGCGGGTTAGATTTTTCCTTTCAACACAAATGTGTTGACTTTTCGAGTTAGAAACTCTTTTAAATGCACATATTATCGAGCTTCTAAATCTCTCCAACCTTTGAAGCCTTGCTTGTTTTTAGCTTGTCTTTTCCCCATGCGATCGGGGGTTTTGACTTCTTGGCTTCTGCGCGCACCGTTCGATCTAAATAAAGCTTTATCTGTCGATTCTTGATTGACAAGATCGATTTTGTGAGTGCGATCGGTGCTGCTAGCAACGTTGTGCTGGCAGCACACGCGCTATTCGACTCCCAGGGCTGCTTAATCGAAGCATTTCTTTGGGATCGCTTTGTCATGACTTAATGTTGCAGACAAGTTGCGATCGGGTCAAGGGGTCTTTGCCCTCAATTATGGGTACTTATACGCATTTTCGTGAGTTTGGGGATCAAATTGTCATGAAATCTTGATAATGCAGTGCGCTCGGGGATCGTCCCAGGAACTATTGTCAAGATTCCATGACATAAATTAGATGTAAGATTGAGTCGGCTGGGGCGGTAGTATAGATAGAAGAAATTAAGTACCAAATTTCCCAGGCTGGCAGTTGGGCGATCGTCTTCTGCAAGCTTCGCTAACGGGCGATCGCAACTACAAACCCGCAGTCCAGAACGCAAAAATGGTTTGACGCGCTACCTATACAGATAAGTTGCCCGCTGCACACCCCAGACATAGAGGTTCTGCGTAAATCTTGTAAAATCTAAAATCTAAAATCTAAAATCTAAAATCGAATGACTCTAACGCTTTACAACAGCTTGACCCGTCGCGAATCACCTTTTGAACCCATCGAACCGGGAAAGGTGCGGATGTACTGCTGCGGCGTTACGGTATACGATTACTGCCACGTCGGCCACGCCCGCGCTTACATTGTTTGGGACATGGTGCGCCGCTATCTGATGTGGCGGGGATACGATGTGCGCTACGTGCAGAATTTTACAGATATTGACGACAAAATTCTCAACCGCGCCCGCGAAACCAATTCCACAATGGAAGCCGTGGCGGAACGCTTCATCGATGAATATTTTGCAGATATGGACAAGCTAAATATTCTCAGGGCCGATGAATATCCCCGCGCAACTCATACAATGGACGGCATAAAACGGCTGATTCACGAGTTAGAAAATAAAGGTTATGCTTATGCTTCCGGCGGCGACGTTTACTACAGCGTGAGGCAATTTCCAGATTACGGAAAACTTTCCGGCCGCAAGTTGGAAGAAATGCAAGCCGGGGCTAGCGGTAGATTGGAAACCGCAGAAATAGAAGCTCAAAAAAAGCAAGATTCCTCTGATTTTGCCCTGTGGAAAAGCGCTAAACCGGGAGAACCTGCTTGGGATTCATCTTGGGGAAAAGGCCGCCCCGGATGGCACATTGAATGTTCGGCAATGGTGCGCGATTGCTTGGGCGAAACAATTGACATTCACTGCGGCGGTTCTGATTTAACTTTTCCGCACCACGAAAACGAAATTGCTCAATCTGAAGCCGCGACTGGCAAGTCACTTGCTAATTATTGGATGCACAATGCTTTTGTGACTGTCAACGGCAAAAAGATGTCGAAATCTTTGCACAATTTTATTACAATTCGCGATTTGTTGGATGGGAATTGGTCGGGCGATTGGGAATCTAACCCCCCCCAGCCCCCCCTTGGTAAGGGGGGGAGTCAGAATGAAGGAAGCGAGAAGTCAAAAGCGGTGGAACCGATGGCGGTGAGGCTGTTTGTGTTGATGGCGCAGTATCGCAGTCAAATTGATTTTACTGAAGAGGCGATCGCTAGGGCTCGAAATGGCTGGAATACTCTTAACGAAGGCATAGTTTTTGGTTTTGTGCACGGTTCCCAATTGGGCTGGGATTCAGATAAAATTCTGAAATTGCCCATAGTGGAGAGTGAGGCTGTACAGCAATTTAGAGCAGCGATGGATGATGATTTCAATACTCCTAATGCTTTAGCTGTTATGTTTGAATTGGCGAAGGAATTGCGGCGCGAAAGCAATATAATTGTACATGGGGGAAAAACGGAAATGCCTTCGCAAGTGTTGCAACAAAAGTGGCAGAATCTTGTTAAGTTAGCCCGAGTTTTAGGATTTAGCATAAGCGTCCCGCTAAGTGCAACTCTCTATACCGATAACTCGAACATGAGTATTAATAAACTTGAAGTAATTAGCGGATTAACTGATGAGGAGATTGAGGCGATGATTCAGCAGCGGAAAGATGCCCGGAAAGCTAAGAATTTCGCAGAGGGCGATCGCATTCGCAACGAACTTAAGGATCGGGGCATTACTTTGATAGATCAAAAGGATGGTACAACCATCTGGCATCGCAGTTGAAATTTAGAGTTTTTTAACCGCAGATGAACGCGGATAAACGCAGATGAAATTCCATCCGCGTTCATCTGTGTTCATCTGCTGATATCTGCGGTTAAAAACTCCCATTCACAAACTCCGCAACAGCCGCGACAAATTCTGCGGTGGATTCATAGGGCAAAACATTCCGCCCCGGCATTAATAAACCTTCCGCATTGGGAAAATGGGCTAAATATTGCGCCAATCTTTCATCGGGTTTTTCTTCCTTTCCCTCTTGACTGATGCTGGAGGCTTTTTCTCCCATCACAATGAGTGCAGGTCGATCGAACTTTTGAATCGTGTTACTGTAATCCTGGCGCCAAAACCCCGCTAAAAACGAGAAAACCGCGTGACGGCTGTCAGGATTCGCCGCCCCAGCCTGCAAAGCATCCAACCATTCGCTGTCAACTTTTGCCGCATCGCCAAAGAGTTGTTTCACTGAAAAAGAACGCAAAAACTCAGCGCGTCTGGCGTAGCGGTAAAAAGCGTTTCCCAAGGGAGAATTTAACAAATTCCAGACAATTCTTTGCTGTCTGTCTGTCGAAAGTTTGTTCATCACCGCCCAAGCTGGAGGTCCCGCGAGAACTAACCCGCGAATTAAATTTGAGCCGCTTTCCTGCTGCATTTTTGCTAAAGCCAAGGCTACAGACAGTAAAGCACCTTGCACGAGTACGATCGCAGGTTTTTTTACTACAGTTTCCAAGAAATACTGCAACTGTGCGGCCCAATCGTCAGGATAGCAAGCCACAGCCGGCATTTCGCAATCGCCGCAGCCCAAAAGGTCGGGATTGTAAATCGGATTAGTGTTCCCTGCTTTGTACCAACTCTCACAAAATCTATGCCAAAAGACTCTTGACAACCCAACTCCTATCGGATGAATTAATAACAAAGGGATGCTATCTTCGGTCGCAGTAGTTGGTTGATAAACATCATAAGCACAGCGATAATTTTGCCATTCGTAAAACAGCGTTGGTGATTTAATAGACGACATGGTGGAAAAATTTTGGGTTGAATATGGCGGTTGCATCTTATTTTTTTTTGAACCGATGTTACTTTTTATTATAATATGAGTAGTACGGGTTTTACCCGACATATATTTGGTAAATGAGAATATAAATAATCCCGCAGGGCGGGATGACATAAGCGCCAATACAAACCTTGATTACTTAATCATGTCTGAACAGCGGATTACCATTTCTTTACCTAACTTGCTGCTAATTGTAGCATCGTCCTTGCTGCTAGTGCTGCTTTGGCAATTGCGCAGCCTGCTAGTAATTCTGATGATATCAGTTGTGCTGGCAGCATCGATCGTCCCGATCGTTAATTGGGCCCAAACGATGCGGGTTCCCCGCTGGCTGGCGGTGATTATGGTTTATTTAACTCTCATCGGCGGATTTAGCGGGACGGTAGTGTTAATCGGGCCCGCGGTCATCGAACAAATAGAGTTACTGCTGCGGCAGTTACCAGTTTATGTCGAAAGTTTGCGAACTGTGGCAACTAATGTATTGAGTCGGTTGAGCGACAATGCCCCAACCTTGGTGGGTCAGTTTGTGGACACTCAATCGCTGACTAATTGGCTGATTCGATCGAGCCAGCAACTGGTTTTGCGATCGTACAGTTTAACTAGAGGCATTCTCGGCGGTTTCTTCAGTTTAGTTTTAGCATTATTTATTTCAGGTTACATGGTTGCCGACAGCGACACATTAATCAAAAGTTTGGTGCAGTTTTTCCCGAAACCTTGGGATGCAAGATTAGCCGCACAAGCCACGCCAATCGGTCAAAGAATGGGGAGTTACATTCGCGGGCGAGTTTTAGTTTCGGGCATTTTAGGAATATTTATTACCGCAGGTTTGAGCGTTTTGGGAATGCCGGAATTTGCTTTAGGCTTGGGTGCGATCGCAGGTGTTACCAACTTGATTCCCTTCATCGGGCCAGTTTTGGGAGCAGTACCAGCATTAATCGTAGCATTAGCTAAAGGTGGCTGGGTACTTTTGTGGGTATTGCTGTTATTTGTAATCATCCAGAATTTGGAAACCTACGTGCTCGATCCTTTGCTGGTTGGTTCGTCGGTTGGCGTGCATCCTTTATATCAATTGCTGTCTGTCTTGGGAGGCGTTCAAGTATTGGGAATTATTGGAGCTGTAATTGTACCGCCTTGGTTTGCGGGAGTGGCAGCTTTGATTGAGAACTTGTATTTAAAACCGAAGCTTAGGAGCGAACATCGAGAGACAATAAATCAGGCTAAAAATAATTCTGACTTGCCGCCTGTTACACCTTCGGCGTGATAGCGGAGGAGAAGAAAATTCGGGAAGTGAAATATATAATTTATATCGTTTCTGTTGGCATCGGAATAATAATTTTAGGAGTGAAGTGCGAGCTTAATGTCTCGCGTTTAACACTTGCTCGCGGCGGTGATCGTACTGGTGTATAATTCCTTACTTACCGGGTTTGAGATTAAATTCACAACCAGAGTTTTAACATCCCAAAAGCCGTTTGACTCCAATTATTCGATCGCTACCATTGACACTTCAACACAGTATCTACAAGTGGGCCGACTGATGACTAAGGATGAATTGCCACTTCAATGCGGCGGTTGCGCTGCCGATTAGCATCAGAACTATTATCCACCGAAGGGCGACTTTCCCCATAGCCGATCGCCACCCAATGATACTTCTGACCGAGCACGCCCGACAAATACTGCACCACCGCCTGAGCCCGCGCAAACGACACATTGCGATTGTCCGCCGCTTCCCCCGCGTCGTCAGTGTGGCCGGCAACCCGCACACTTGCCCCCTCGTGATTGCCCAACTCCGCCACCAAATTGTCCAAAATCGCACTTGTTCCCGGGCGCAAAGAAATGCTGCCAGTATCAAACAAAACATCGCTGGGGAGAGTCACCATCAGCCCATCCCCCCCAAACACCGGATTGTTGGCATTCTGTGGGGCAGTATTCACCGTTTCAGGGTTCAGACTCGGGCTGCTGCCCGCCACCGCAGGTAAAGCAGGAACAGGAGTTGCCGCCGTTTCCGGCCCTGCCAATTCCCGCGACATCAACTGCAAACGCTTTTCCAAAGTTTCCGTCGGGCGGCTGCTGCCCAACTGACTCTCCAAAGCAGCAGTGCGGCCAATCAGCGCGTTGAGCTCGCCCTGCAACTGTCTCAAATCCGACTGCAATTTCTCTCTCTGGGCAGGACTGACGTTTGACTGGGGAGTCGGTGTAGCGGTTGGTGTCGGGAGCGCCGGAATTTGCGTTGCTGGGGCGCGTTTCGGGCTGGGGGTCAAATTTTGAGTTACACGCAGCAATCTCTCTGCCAGCGGCATCTCCGTCGCGCTTGAGGGATAAATTTGAGCGATCGCCATCCCCAAAACCCACGCAAAACCGCTGCCAACCCCCAGCAGCAGCAGTCGAAATATCAGCGACAGTACAAGCAAACCTTTTCCCCGCGACTTGGAGACGCGAGTCGGGGGGATTGAAGGTTTTTGATTAAAAGATGGCGTCATGTTTCCTCCCTCTCGGTGTACATAGCAGAGTGAACTACCCAGCGCTGACATAAAGGTACAGCGTGAGCTTCTGAATTCAACGGGGATTGCGTCAACTTGGACTTGCGTCCCAGTTTCGGGCTCACATCCCCTCCATCAGCAGAAGTCCTGGTTCCCAAGACCCATAGCATTCTGATTCCTTCTGCTCTGATATTTATTGAGGCGTTTCCATCCCTATCGTGATGAGTACCGCAATTAGGACAAGTCCATGTCCTAACGTCTAATGGCATTTCACTCACCTGATAGTGGCAATTTGAGCAGAGTTTCGAGCTAGGGAACCATCGGTCAATCTCTACCAAAACTTTACCTTCACGGTCTAGTTTGTAATGCAAGAAATTGACAAATATTCCCCAACCTACATCAGAAATTGCTTGAGCTAGTTTGTGGTTGCGAACCATGCCCTTTGTGTTTAGACTTTCGACTACGATGACTTGGTTATCGTCAACAAGCTTTCTTGACAGCTTATGTAAGTAGTCTTGGCGGACATTGCTAATTCGTTCGTGAACCCTAGCCACCAGTTTCCTGGCTTTGTCTCTTGACTTGCTTCCTTTCTCCTTTCTGGCTAGTTTTTTCTGTTTTATTTTGAGGTTGCGCTGGTGTTTTGCTAAAGGCTTTGGATTAGGGTACTTGGATGTCTTGATACCATCATTGACAATCGCAAAATCTTTCAACCCTAGGTCAATTCCGGCTACTTTTCCATCCGTGCAAGCAACTGGTTTATCTCCTTCTAGTTCTGTCAGCACAGAGGCATAGTATTTCCCTGAAGGAGTAACACTTACAGTTACGGTTTTGATGGTTCCCTCAATCGGTCGATGTAGCTTGGCTTTGACAGTGCCGACACGACCGGGAAACTTGAGGGAGCCGTCAACAAGTTTGACTGATTGCGGGTACTGGATTGACTGCCTATTTTTCTTTGCTTTGAATCTAGGGTATTGAGCTCTCGACTCAAAAAAGTTCTTGTAAGCAGTTACCAAGTTGAGCGTAGTCGCTTGCAAAACCTGAGAATAACACTCAGACAACCATTGTGTTTCTTCTTGTTTTTTGAGTTCTGGTAGGAGTTTGTTCAACGCAATCTGAGTCAAGCCTTTACCCGTGGCTTTGTAGGTTTCAATACACATATGGAGTGCGTAATTCCACCACCAACGGGAACAGCCAAAGTGTTGAGCTAATATCGTTTGTTGTTCAATTGTCGGATACAGTTTAACTTTGACGGCTTGATGCTGCATTACTTCCACCTCCCGTTACCATTATATACATTTATGATAAAAAGTCAACATTGTTGGCAAATTTTACGCCTGTTTGACCGGATAAAATTTGCTTGGGGGAGTCCATGTATCCCAACGCTGACCCAACGGAACGTTGGACTTATCGCTCCCCCAAACCCCCTCAAAAGTTAATTTCGATACTATCTTACCTATCCGATTTTAGATTTTAGATTTTAGATTTTAGATTTGTCCTGCCATCTAAAATGTAAAAAAGAAACCCGGTTTCTACAAATCAGGGGTTTGACTGCGAAGCATCGAGGCAGAAACCGGGTTTCTAGTCCGTTGCCTGCAAGGCTGAATCTGTTGGATAATTCAGTAAAACTTTTGGAAAAAAAACCGATGACTGACCCTTTAAATAGCCCTTATCCCGTTCCTTGGGAATGGATTAGCGAGACTCACGCTAAAGTGAGCTCCACTGCCGGCACAGGCCTCCGCTACTATCGCAGCCCTTCCCTACTTTCAACTAACGGCCAATACGCAGCTTACAGTCGAATTGAGTTGCAAGTGCAGCCGCAATTCTCCCGGTGTCGGGTTAGCAGCATCATGTTTGTGGAAAATCTCAAAACCGGGGAACTGCAAACAGTTGCGGCTGCTTCGCCGCTGGCAGAAAGCGGGATGTATGCTAGCGATGATACAGATATGTCGGGGACGATCGCAATTTTAGTGCCTGTTTCTTGGAATCAAGAGGGTTCCCGCGTTCTCGCCCGCGAATTTGAAGCGCTTTTCAACTCTTCCGATATGTCCGACTACGCTGTCATCTGGGACAAAAATGATAATTACACTTATACCGTTGCTCCCGCTCGCAGTCTTTACACTCATGCTGTATTGTTGGGTTGGAGTCAAGTTTGTCCGGGACAAGTTCTGTTCCGCGCGGGCAATTTGGGCGATCGATCTTGGCCTCTTTGTGCAGTGGATATGACAGGCCAAACGGTAGCTGTCAGCGAGGACAAACCCCTAGTTTTCGGCAGTCAAGCCAGCACAGACTGGATCGAACCTAAAACTCGTTTTTAGATATTATGGCTACATTTTCTTTGAGCGGGCCAACAATTTTTTTAATATCAGGTCAGTCTTTCGACCAATTGATTTTGACTTTGGGGCTGATTGTTTTAGCTGTTGTTTTCGGTTTAACAGCCTTTATTTTTATTCGGATTTTTCTCAATTGGTTGCAGGCGAAACTGGAAAAAAATCACCTTTTTTTTAGACGCTCATTCACAAGAAAGACTGACAATTCAACCGCTAATAGTTTAGAACCTGAAAACGTTTTTTTAGAACCTGTATTCGTAGAAAGTGACGGCAATTTAGCTGCTGCTATTTTTGGAGGCAAAAGCGATATTGCAAAAGCGTTAGATCGGGAGATTACCTGCGAAAGTTCAGCAGCAGTTGCCTATCTCTACAAGCCGATCGCTCTTTGGCACGGGCGCTTAATTTTGCCCTTAAACCAAGAGCGCCAGCCCTACGGTACAGTATTTTTTGAAGTGATAAATGCGCCCAAAAAATATCAACATTTCATTGGCAAAACAGCCTTTTTGAAATGGAGCACAAATCGCGAAGTACAGTTTTTTGTCCACGCAGTCAGTCAAGATATAAACTTCACAAAACAAACTCAAAAAAGTCAAAAATCTGGCAACATCCATCCAGATAGATTGAACGGGTGGCGAAATGTCGGCCCTTTAGAAACTCTAGCAGGCAGCAGACTCGAAGACAGCGTGACTGTGATGCTGCGCAGGCCGGTGATTGCGATTAATTATAGCAGCAGCGATCGCCGCGAACTCGCGATCGATCGCGAACCGGTACAAATTATCGGACGTTTGTGCGCCTTAGTATCAATTTTACAGCGAAAAGAACCCGACAGCGACAAATTTATTGTCCGGCATTTCAACAAAACATCTCAACAATTTGACGGCGCAGCCGAAATTATTCGGATTCCGCAAGTACAGCCAGACAAAAATGGCGTAGCGAGGTCTACCAATCACCAGATCGAACAATCGCCCTTAAATCCAGACGGCTGGTACATTTACGGCGAAAGAGACGAAGACAGTATATTTGTAGTGCAGGCTATCGAACCCCGCAAAATTGCTCAATTAATCCCAGATGAAACACATTTCGGTCTGAAAAAATCTCTCGCTTATTTAAGCAGCCAAAATTGGAAAAATACACCAGCCCAAAAAGGGCAAGCAAAAAGAGTATTGTTAACGCCAAATGATGCTGCAGAAAACGCTTCAATCTCTCCTTGGCAAGAAGGAGATATCGGGATAGTGATTCACAGTTTCGGCGGTATCGGCGGTAAAAAAGGCGAACGGCCACCGCTGGGAATTGTCACCGGACATTTTGCTTTCGGAGTAGCAAAAGTAGTGCGCGATCGCTTTACCGGCGAACTGCGTTTTGACATAGAATACAAACAAGTTTACGCCCACAATCCCGACGGAATTGTCGCCGGTTCCAGCAAATGGCAAAGCTATATGGGAGACTTGCAGCGCGGCTGGTTGGGCGATCGCCCGGTTTGCGATATCATCTGTAAATTAGATTGCGTGTGTTGCGACTACGATTTTGACGGCATCACCTTGTCGCCTTTAACCGAATTAAACCAGCAACTAGATATCATGATGGCCCGCTACCGCAGCGGAGACGGCACCGGCGCAAGTTTAGTCACGCCAGCAACTTCTTGCGTCCAAGATTCAAGTCAGGCAATTTACGCGACAATTAAAAAAATAACTTCCGAAATAGAGTCAAATCCTCAGATTCAAGACTGGCTGAAAACAAATCCCACCGACGCACAAACTCAACGATTTAATCAGCTAGTAGCATTAGGAGAGAGTTTAGAAACAGTATTAATGCCCCTCGGCATTGTCCGTCCAGATTGGCGCAAAAATTCGAGATTGGCGGGGATTGATTCTGAACTGAAAAAAACCTTTTTTGGTGGTATAGCGAACCTGATAAAAGCTGCTATTAGTTACCGCACAATGTTGCCCAGGCGCACCCAAGATGAAATCGCCAAAATTTTCTTAAAACAGGGAGCATTTTTGTGGATAATTCGCACAAATCAAGTCGGAGGATTTGACCCAGACATTGAGCCGATCGCACCAACAGGATTTTGAGTAGATGATATCAAATCCGGTAGCATCGGAATTAACATTACCCGAAATCAGGACACGGCAGTGCCGTTTCCCTACAATTAATCGGGGTAGGGAAACGGCACTGCCGTGTCCTCTATATTCTGTCTGAGTGCAACCGGAATTGATATGATTCGGCGATTCAAATCTCTAACTACACAAGCGAAGTCTGCCTCCGCAGACTAATTGGTCAGGTGCGCATTGCGCACCCTACTTTACCAAGGACTGACTTGAACAGTACCGTCGGGTGCCAAAACCACCCGAAAATCAGCCAGCGGTTCCGCAGGTGGCCTGCTGCCAATCGGTTTGTAAAGCAACTCCGACAAGGGCGTTTCGGATCTCTCGACTGCTGCCGAATTCTCCGACTTGTAACCGACAATCGCCCCGTCTTGGGCCACACTCACCCGATAAACCAACTCCGCACCAACCGGAGGCTGATTCTTGACAACTCCGTCTATTTGCTGAGAAAGTTTGCCCCTCAACACCTCAATTGTCGCTGGATCGGTAATTGCCACGGCTGCTGCTTCAGGACTTGCCAAACCTTCAGAAACAGGACTGGGCGTGCTTTCCGGCAAAGTGCTCGACTGCGGTGTGGCGGTTGGTGAAACGTCCGACTGCGGCGCGGGGCTCGGAGTCGGCGAAATCGGTTCAGCGTTCGGAGTTTGATTCCCCGGCAACAAACCGTCAGCAGGGGGCGTGGGATTGGGATTCGGCGAACCCGATCCGCCGGGATTCGGCGTTCCGAGATTCTGGCCTGCAGGATTGGGCTGCGGCACCGGATCTCTGGGGCGCTGGACTTCCGGCACCGGCACCAAGAAAAACGCCATCGCAGCCAAAGCCAAACTCGACACCCCCACGACAGCAGGCAAACTCCGCTTTGCCAAAGGTTCGGCCGACTTGATATAACGCCTGGAAATTGGAGTTAATTGCAGCGATAATTCCGGCAGCGTCTGCGTGTCGGCAAAAAACTGATCGATCGCCTCTACCAAGTCAAATAGCTGTACCGTTGTCAAATCTACTTTTGCCGACAGTTCTGTGTTTTGATCGATTTGGGTTGGGCTGCCTGTGGAGGCGGGTAGAACGGTCAATCGGTGCAAATTCCCGTCAATTCTGTGCAACTGTACCATACCCAAATTCGGGCCGTAGCGATCGGGATAATGCACTCCGCTCATAAATTCTTGAGCGTAGCTGCTGACGGCCCTCACCAAGCTTTCAAAAAACTCCCGTCCCCCGCTTAGGGGCTCGCCGAGACCTGTAACATAGCATTCAGCGCTCATTAATATCGAAAGCACCGGCCGTATATCTAACTGGCTGGCTGCCGATCCATCGCTCAACCCTTCTAGAACCAGGGTGCAATTTGGCAGACTGTACTGACGCCTAATAGTCATCGTTATTCAACTTCTCCATCAAACAGGCTAACCCAGAAGCGCTGCATTCCGGCTGTGCCTGTACAAAATAGCAGTTTGCTTAACAAGTTCAAAGCTAGTTCGTTGAGCTTTTCGTCGGAATCGTAAGCTACAACTAGCGATCGCTTGGGGTTCATGCGCGATCGAAAATGAGCTCGAAAGCGTTCTAAATACTCGGCCAGCGGCAAGTTCTGGTTGAGGGGGATATTTCTCGATCGCAACTGCTGCGAATCTAGCAGCAACTGCCGAATTGTCGCGGTTAACTTGCGCGCCATATTGCAGGCGATCGCCACCAGCGCTTTTGCCTCCACCATGGTAAGCGAGCGGCGCTGGGCGTAGCGTCTCAGCGGGTTAGTATTGCGCATCAGCCAAAGGGCAACCCGATTTTTGATAATTGATTCCAATTCGAGTTCCTTTGACACTGCCAGCATTTCTTCAGCACCTCCGAGATACAAGGCTTCGATCGCCAGCAACATCAAGTCAATTTGCAATCTAGCCCGGCGGGGACATCCCCCATCGGAGGGCGACAAGTCTGGCAAACTGTCTAAAATTAACGGGTTTGACTGGGTAAGCGAAGTTTCTGACGGCATTAATATCACGGCAACATCCATTCAAAACAAACTATACGGGCACGGGGGGTCTTGAGCAAGACAAATTCTCAACCAAGAACTTCTCTGGGATACTTTATTTTTATCATTAACTTTTAGGTATATTTTCAATTTAGCAGCAACCGACCGTCGCAGGCGAGTTCCGGCGGAGTTCGATCGCCCGCTCCCCCACCCCCGCCCCCGCTTTGTGATTCCTTGCTTCGTTAGGGGAGAAGGGGAAAGTCGGAAAGCGACAAAGAATTACCCATTTCCCATTGCTTATTTCCTATTGGGATCGATCAATGTTCCTGCTTCTGGGGTTTCGCCGCTGCTTCTCTTTGAGCCGTAAAATCACTAGCCGCTGCCCCATCGGTCAGACTAATTTTTCCCTTGAGGCTTTCTTTGTCCACAATTCCTCGCAGTTTAACAGAACTGTTTTGATTGGTTGCTGTGGAGTCGCTGCAACCCGCTAAATTAGGAACCGCACCCGACAAGCTCAATCCTTGAGTTTCCCACTTGCCAAATAGAGAAGGTGTCTCCTCTCCTGTTTTTTCCCTGCCCTCGCTGCTGCCCGATCGCAAATTACCGCTCAAATAAACACCCGATTGCTCGATTGTCAATACCAAGGAATCTGATTTCAAACATTCGGGCAAACTTTTAGCATCGAATCGATATTTTCCCCCAATTGCCGGAGCAGCCTTTAAATTTGTTTCGCCGTAAGCACTCACTATTTTAAACAGCAGCAAAACTGAGCCGATCGCAATTCCGTAAAATGCCAGCGATTTGAGGCTTAAATGATTCATAATCTTGGTAATTAATAATTGGGCATTGGGCCTTGGGCATTGGTAGCAACTCACACATAACCAATAACCCATAACTAATAACAACTGCCAACAGTCAACAGTCAACACTCAACCGACTAGCTTTGAGGAAGTGCCGAAGCCAAGTGCGATCGCACTTTAACGTAGCACCGCGCAATCAGCAGGGAAGAATGACACTGCACAGCCAATTCATCAGTATACTGTCCCAAAGTTTGGCGCTCAATTCCCCATTCCCGACTCGTACCCGCAATAGTCAAATCAGCATTAGCAGAAGCCGCCACCACAGCTTGAATTGGCTCAGCAGCCTCCACAATCGGAGTTTCAATTCGCGATCGCACCTCAACTGGTAACTGATCCATCACTCGCTGAAACTCGTAACTCAGCTCGTTTTCAGCTTCCCCGTCAACCGCCACCCGCAGCACCGTCAAACGGCGTTCCTCGCTATTAACTAACAGTCTCAGGGCCAATTCTAACCCCAAATCATCGTGAATGTTTGCCGCGTAAGGTACTAACAAGTTATTCAACGTTTCCCGGCCTCTGTCAACAAAAATTGCTACATCCACCTTAGCGTTGCTGAGAATTTGACCGACACGTCCTCCCAAACGGTTGCTGCTAAAAGTGGGCCTGTGCCATCCTAGTAAAATCAAATCCGCGCGATCGATTTCCGCAATTTGGGCCGTTTCCCGGGCTACATCATTAGTAATCCGAATGATGGGATGTACGAATTTTCGCGCCTCCGGCAGTGCCAAACTATCAATCAATTCTGATAATTTCGAGCGGCGCTCTTGAATAATGCGATCGGCTTCCGCAGGCGTACTTTCAAAGGCATAGTCATCATTTAATTCTATCAAACTCAGAGGGTGAACCGCCGCCGACTGTAAATCATTACCACCCATACCAGCGGCCGGCTGTGCCAGCGCTACCGCTAGTTGCAGTAAACCTTTCTGCGTGCTGGGATTGGCAACAGGTACCAAAATTCGATAAGTTGGTAGCAATTTATTAGCAGTTTCTTCGCTGCTGTCAGCCATTTGTGAATCTTCTAATTCTGAATCCTCAGAGTTAACTTCTGAAATATCTAACCTAATTAAACGTTTTGGATAAGTCCACTCCAACAGCGGCGAAGTCATAAAAGTTGTCACTAAAGCCATGATGACTAACATCGTAAATAGCAGCGGCGAAACTACGCCCAAGGAAAGACCGATATTCAGCACAATTAGTTCAGTCAAACCGCGAGTATTCATCAGCCATCCCAGGGCTGAAGCTTCGCGGTTGCTAATGCCACAAACTCTTGCCGCCACGTAAGTGCCGACGTATTTGCCGACAATTGCCACTCCCAAAACTGCGGCGCACAGCAGCCACAATTCGGGGCTGTTAAGCAAGCCGATTTGAGTGCGCAAGCCGCTGTAAGCAAAAAATATTGGCAGCAGAAATATTAGTACAAAGTCTTCGGTTTTTTCTGCTAATTCTCTGGTTAATGCCGCATTTTTAGGCATGGCAGCACCCAGCAAAAATGCACCGAAAATTAAATGAATGCCGATCAGTTCAGTAATTAAGGCAGAAGCTACAACTCCCATGTAAATGCCGGAGAGCAATAACTGTGTTAATCTGCCAGTGCGGTTGTACTGTTTGGAAAGTCGCTGTAAGAACCAGCGGACTACAGTCAGCATGAAACCGATGTAAATTAAAGATGCAATAATTGTCGGCAAAGCACCGAGCATTGAGTTAGTGCGAGTGACTGCGATCGCCACTGCTAACAAACACCAAGCTGTCACATCGTCAACGGCAGCGCAAGTCAGGGCCAGCGTCCCCAATTTTGTATTCTGCAAGTTGTGTTCTGTGATAATTCTTGCCAGCACTGGAAACGCTGTAATTGACATCGCAGCGCCCAAGAACAGGGCAAAGGCTGTAAAAGAAACGCTATTATTTGAAACGATGGGATACAGCAGCAGCGCTAGCAAGCTTCCCAGAGAAAACGGCACTAGAATGCTGACGTGGGAAGTTAAAATCGCGATATCTAAATTGCTTTTGAGATACTTGGGATTCAGTTCCAAACCAATCAAGAACATGAAAAATATTAGCCCCACCTCAGATAGCACGTTGAGAAAGGGAACGGCTTCGGCTGGAAAAAGTGCTGTTGCTAAATCTGGTGCAACTAAGCCAAACAGAGAAGGCCCCAGCATAATTCCTGCTACAATTTCTCCTATGACTTGAGGTTGTTTGATCGCTCGAAATCCTAAACCTACAAGTCTCGAAAGTGCGATGACAATTAGAACTTCAAGCAGAACGAGAATGGGTATGGGCATGGCGTTTTTAGCTTTGGGATTTTTGCGGATCGAGAGGGCAGGGTACAAAAGCTGACTGAATTGCTCGAAAAAAATGGATACCAGCTCGATCGAAGGTAGAAGGCACAAGAGGCGCACCAACAACGCCATTGTCTCACAAGCCAACAAAGGCTTTGGCAACCTCCCACCGGCATTTTTCGTTTGTAAGAAGCGCTTGTGAGTAACTTTAACCGCAGCGTGCACACCCCGCACCCAACCCGCCCATTAAATCATCACCTCCGGGTGCCCAGCCAACCCTACGGATATCAGATTGTCAGAAAAAGTAGCGCGCTTTGTGATAAACTAGAAAAGTTGTTTAAATTCGCACATCCGGGTTTTCGGGTGTTTCTAAGGCGCAAACCTTCAGAAATACGACCGGTTGGAGGATTAACCCGAATTAGGAGTTAAAAATACAATGCCAGTAGTCAGTTTGGCTCAAATGTTAGAGTCAGGGGTTCACTTCGGACACCAAACCCGCCGGTGGAACCCGAAAATGTCTCCCTACATTTTTACAGAGCGCAACGGGGTTCACATCATCGACCTCGTGCAAACCGCTCAGCTTATGGAAGACGCCTACGAGTACATGAGAGTGGCCTCAGAAAAAGGCAAAAAGTTTTTGTTCGTGGGTACGAAGCGCCAAGCTGCCGGGATTGTAGCCCAAGAAGCTCAACGCTGCGGTGCTTATTACGTCAACCAGCGCTGGCTGGGGGGAATGCTCACCAACTGGACGACGATTAAGTCCCGCGTGGAGCGCCTCAAGGATTTGGAGCGCCGCGAGGAAATCGGCGCGCTCGATTTGCTGCCGAAAAAAGAAGCTTCGGTACTGCGCCGAGAAATGGCTAAACTCCAGAAATATCTGGGCGGGATTAAATCTATGCGGAAGATTCCCGACGGAGTGGTGCTGGTAGACCAACGCCGCGAGTATAATGCGGTGTTGGAATGCCAAAAGTTGGGAATTCCGATCGTCTCTCTGTTGGATACCAACTGCGACCCGGATTTGGTTGACATTGCGATTCCGGCAAATGACGATGCTATTCGATCGATCAAGCTGATTGTCGGCAAGTTAGCTGATGCCATCTACGAAGGTCGTCACGGTCAGCAGGGCGGCGACTCTGATGAAGACTACGACTACGACGGTGGTTACGAAGGCGCTGAAGATGATGTCGAAATCGAAGAATTGGATGACCCCGATTATGTAGATCCCGACGACGCCGCTGACGCTGACGGCGAAGAAACCTAGAGCTAGTATTGCCCTCGGAATCTGACACCAGGAAATTAAAAATTAAAGATTGAAAATTAAAAATAATTATTATTTTTAGTGGGATATTTTTAATTTTTAATTGTACATGGCAGGAGTCTAAGTCATTAGTAGAGTTCTGGCAAAAGCATTCATTGTGTCAGCGCTAGAATTAATTCTGGCGCTACACGTACAAATTCCGCTCTATGGCGGACTGGGTATTTCTTCACTTTGGTCTAATCATTAACATTAAGATTAGTGACTAATGACTGATGATTAATGACTAATGACTAATAACTAATTTTGATTGGGAACTTAAAGAAGATGGCGGACATATCTGCAAAACTTGTTAAAGAACTGCGCGAGAAAACCGGCGCGGGCATGATGAACTGCAAAAAAGCCCTCGCTGAAAACGATGGCGATATCGAAACATCCATTGAGTGGCTGCGGAAAAAAGGTCTCGCCGGAGCTGACAAAAAAGCAGGACGAGTTGCCTCAGAAGGGCTCGTAGGTAGCTACATTCACACAGGCGGCCGCGTGGGAGTGCTGGTGGAAGTTAACTGCGAAACTGATTTTGTGGCACGCCGCGAAGAATTCCAAACTTTGGTGCGGAATATTGCGATGCAAATTGCAGCTTGCCCGAATGTGGAATACGTGAAAGTTGAAGATATCCCCGCCGAAGTTGTCGAAAGAGAAAAGGCAATTGAAATGGAGAAGGACGACTTGGGCAACAAGCCGGACAACATCAAAGAAAAGATTGTTCAAGGGCGTATTGACAAGCGCATGAAAGAGTTATCTTTGATGGATCAGCCTTTTATTAGAGATCAGAATATCTCGGTGGAAGAGTTGGTTAAACAAACGATCGCCCAAATTGGAGAAAATGTCCAAGTGCGCCGATTCGTGCGTTTTGTCTTGGGCGAAGGCATTGAAAAGGTAGAAGCTAACTTTGCCGATGAAGTGGCAGCCCAAATGGGTGTTCAATAATCCCAAATTTAAGATTTAGAATTAAAAATTAAAAATGTGAAAGCTTGATTTTTTGCATTTTTAATTTTTAATTTTTACAGGACTTATGGACAGAGTATATTTGTAGGGTGTGCACTGCAAACCTTACTACTACAGATATCGTAAAAATGGAAAACTTGCGTAACTCCTAATTTTAATTTTATACGAGAGATATGGTGCGACCACGAGAGCGAATAGAGCAAGATTTGGCAGGACTCGAAGAGGCTTTAGCAGCCTTGAATTTGGAGTTTCGCAGTACCTACGATGGTTATTTAACTGCGTTGGGACAAGCGGTGCGGCAGCAGTTAATTTTGGCTTGCTATCACCTTTGCACTCAAGCAGTACCGGAATCGTTTCTCAAGTTGTCCTTCGAGGGGCGGCAAAAAATGCAGCAGTCTGTAAGGGCTTTGGCTGCGGCGTCAGAGGAAAAATTGCGATCGCTGGTGACTCAATCAGAAGCAGATAAAGAAATAGAGGAAGAGGAAGAGGAAGAGGAAGAAGAAGACGAAGACGACTTCGATGAAGAGGAAGAAGACGAAGACGACGCAGATGACAAGGAAGAAAACGAAAAGGAAAAAAACCCAGTTTCGGCCATTAACTATCTATTTTCATTGGCAAATTATCAATTGCCGAGTGCCAATTCCCCAGAAAGTTTGGCACGCTGGCAAAATAGTATTGAAAAGTCGATCGTCCATATACTCAAGCTGCTTTCTCGCGACACCAACCGCTTGCTGCAACAATCGGGAATGTTGCCCAGTCAATTGCCAGAAGCTGTTCTAGAAGCTGCTTCTGGTGCTGAATCCTCCGGCGACAGCGTTGCCGGGCCGCCTAACTTGTTAAACTTAATCATCGAAACCGATGCCTCACCAGCATCGCGAAAATTAGCAGCAACCTTAAGCAGTAGGGCGCTGCACATTACAGCTATTAAACTGCGGCTGTCGGAAATAGAGTTTGCCGATGCGGGAACCTCGGCTTGGCGCCAGCAAATTCGCAACCTCTCTGTAAAGTTGAACTCGCTGGGTCGCGATTATCAGAAAAAGCAGCGGGAATTGGCTGTGGTGGACGCTGAGTCGGCTTGGCGATCGAGTTGGTTTGAAGATTAGTCAGTTGTTAGTTGACAGTTGTCAGTTGACAGTTGTCAGTTGTCAGTTGTCAGTAGGTAATTGTCGGGAATTCTTGAGCTATGATTAATAACTAATGACTAATGACTAATGACTAATGACTGATGACTGATGACTAATGACTGATGGCTAATTACTAATGACTGATGACTAATAATCAACCAGAATGGCAGCGATTGCAAAAAGCTCTTTCAGTAGAAGCCGATCGCGGATTTAACGACATCCAAGGCAGTCAATACCGCTTCAGCGAGTTTCTGGGCCTGAGTTTGAGACAGTTGGCAGGTTCTGTGGCGGCTTCGGCGCGCGATCGAGCCAGACAGCTAGCCGCTGAATTTGACATCTACCCTCAGAAAGATCTCGAACAGCGCCAACATTCGATCGCCATTACGGTCAGTTTTCTGAGGCAAATGGAGCAAGTTTGGGAACACGAAACTCGCCACCAGCAAGAACAAGCAAGACAAGTCAGACCCGCAAACGCTAACCCTTCTGAACCAACCGCCCCAGCAGTTGCCGTTCCCCGAACTGCACCCCTGAGTTCAGCACCCCCACCCCCCAGCCTGACTCTCGACCAACAGTTAACCCGCGTCACCGGCATCGGCCCCGCCAACGGCAACCGCTTGGCAAAACTGGGTTTATACACTGTATATGACTTGCTTTACTACTATCCCCGCAACCACATCGACTATGCAAAGCAAGTACAAATTCGCCAGTTAGTAGCCGGGGAAACTGTCACTTTAATCGCAGAAGTAAAGCGCTGCAATTGCTTTTCTAGTCCGAAAAATAAGAAGTTAACCATATTAGAAGTAATTTTAAAAGACCGTACCGGAGAAATAAAAATTAGTCGTTTTTTTGCAGGCCCTCGCTACAGCAATCGCGGCTGGCAAGAATTCAAAAAGCGCGAGTATTGTACTGGTGCGGTGCTGGCAGCTTCCGGGTTGGTGAAGCGGGGTAAATATGGAATTACTTTAGAAAATCCTGAGTTAGAAGTATTAGACGACTCCGGCGGTGCGATCGAATCAATGAAAGTCGGCCGCCTGATACCAGTTTATCCGCTGACGGAGGGGGTGGATGCCGGTTCGGTGAGGCGATCGATTTTGGCTGCAATGCCGGCGGCGAAAATGTTGCCAGAATCGCTGCCGGAGGATTTGCGCGAGCGTTACGGTTTAATGGGTTTAGCCGATGCCGTGACTAATATTCACTTTCCGCTCGATCGAGATTGTTTGGCCGCCGCCCGCCGCCGCTTAGTTTTTGACGAATTTTTCTACCTGCAATTAGGACTTTTAAAGCGCCGCCAAACCCAAAGGAAAGCTCAAGCGAGTGCAGTCATCATTCCTAGCGGCAAATTGATCGAACATTTTTATGAAATCTTGCCTTTTGCCTTGACTAATGCTCAGGAAAGAGTAATTAACGACATCCTCAACGATTTAGCTTCGCCGCAACCGATGAACAGATTAGTGCAAGGCGATGTCGGTGCTGGCAAAACCGTAGTCGCCGTTGTGGCAATGCTAGCAGCAATTCAATCCGGCTATCAAGCCGCTTTAATGGCGCCGACAGAAGTTTTAGCAGAACAGCATTACCGCAAATTGGTAGGTTGGTTTAACTTGATGCACTTGTCTGTCGAACTGTTAACTGGTTCCACAAAAGTAGCCAAGCGCCGCGAAATTCACAACCAGTTAGAAACCGGAGAATTGCCCGTTTTAGTAGGAACTCACGCGCTGATTCAAGATACGGTGAATTTCCATAAATTGGGTTTGGCGGTAATTGACGAACAGCACAGATTCGGCGTGCAGCAGCGCGCTAAATTGCAGCAAAAAGGCGAAGCTCCCCACGTTTTGACGATGACGGCAACTCCCATTCCCCGCACCCTGGCGCTGACGCTGCACGGGGATTTAGACGTGAGTCAAATTGATGAACTTCCCCCCGGCAGGCAGGCGATTCAAACCACTGTACTGTCTGCCAAAGAACGCATCCAAGCTTACGATTTGATTCGGCGGGAAGTGGCGAGCGGGCGTCAAGTTTATGTGGTGCTGCCGCTGGTGGAGGAGTCGGAAAAGTTGGACGTGCGATCGGCAATTGAGGAACAAGAGAAACTGCAAAAAAGCGTATTTCCTGAATTTAAGGTGGGTTTGCTGCACGGTAGAATGAGCAGTGCCGACAAAGATGAAGCAATTTCTAAGTTTCGGGACAAAGAAACTGATATTTTAGTATCTACTACTGTGGTTGAAGTGGGAGTAGACGTGCCGAATGCCACGGTAATGCTGATTGAAAATTCGGAGCGTTTTGGACTGTCGCAACTGCACCAGTTGCGGGGTAGAGTCGGTCGGGGCAGCAACCGTTCTTATTGTTTGTTAATGCCCGGTTCCAAAACTGCGGAAGCCATGCAGAGAATGAAGGTTTTAGAACAATCTCAAGATGGCTTTTTTATTGCGGAAATGGACATGAGATTGCGCGGGCCGGGTCAGGTTTTGGGAACTCGGCAGTCGGGTTTGCCGGATTTTGCTTTAGCCAGTTTGGTGGAGGATCAGGAGGTTTTGGAGTTGGCGAGGGCGGCGGCTCAAATGGTAATTGAGAATGATGAAAGTTTGCATCAGTGGCCGGTGGTGCGCGATGAATTGGAGCGGAGATATCAGCGGATGATGAGCGGCTCGATTTTGACTTAGATAGTTTTGAACGCAGCAATTAGGTTTTTTTATAGCTATATTGAAATTATCTGCGTTTCTCTGCGTAATCTGCCTTACATCTGCGGTTCCGTATTAATCAAAGATTTATGCAATCTTGTCTAATATTTTGGTAGAAAAACCCAGTTTATGACCACCCGTGGGTGCAGGACTATTTGCTCGATGAGTTCCTCAACCGAACCTAATTTCTGAGAAGATTTTGCCCTTGGTCTGGGTTATTTTAATGAGTTGTCAGGCTTGCAGCACTTATTAAAGCAAGAATCCTTCGCAGGAATGACGAGAAAGTGTCAAAATTAAGATAGTCCTGCCAGAAACAGGGGAAAGAAAATCTAGCCTGTACTGGCCTTACCAGGCAACATTGATTCCTCGCTTGTCACGCTTGCAGGTGGTCGCCGACGGTTCGTCGCATTTAATCTCAACAGTAATTATGAAAGATCTCACTCGTTATCGAAATATCGGCATCTTCGCCCACGTAGATGCTGGCAAGACCACCACAACAGAAAGAATCCTGAAACTGACAGGTAAAATCCACAAAATTGGTGAAGTTCACGAAGGCGCGGCGACGACTGACTTCATGGAACAGGAGCAAGAGCGCGGAATTACGATTCAGTCCGCTGCTACCACCTGCTTCTGGAACGAGCATCAGCTCAACATCATCGATACCCCGGGACACGTCGATTTTACGATCGAAGTTTACCGTTCTTTGAAGGTTCTCGATGGTGGCATCGGTGTGTTCTGCGGTTCGGGTGGAGTTGAACCGCAATCGGAAACCAACTGGCGCTACGCTAACGATTCAAAAGTGGCTCGCGTTATCTACATCAACAAGCTCGATCGCACTGGTGCAGATTTTTACCGCGTTGTCCAGCAAGTCGATAAAATCCTTGGCGCTAAACCGATGGTAATGGTATTGCCGATCGGCATAGAAGAAAAGTTTTGCGGCGTAGTCGATTTGCTGACCCGCAAAGCCTGGATCTGGGATGACTCCGGCGATCCGATGAACTATAAAATTAAAGATGTCCCGACCGATATGGTCGATGATGTCGAAGCTTGGCGCGAAAAGTTGATCGAACTGGCCGTCGAGCAAGACGACGATGTGATGGAACAGTATCTCGAAGGCAACGAGCCGAGCATTGACGACCTCAAGCGCTGCATTCGCAAAGGTACTCGCGATCGGGCATTTTTCCCCACCTACTGCGGCTCATCCTTTAAAAACAAAGGCGTGCAGTTGGTTCTCGATGCCGTAGTTGACTACCTGCCGAACCCGATGGAAGTCACACCGCAGCCAGAAGTCGATCTCGATGGGAATGAAACCGGCGAATTTGCCGTTGTCGATCCCAACAGGCCATTGCGGGCACTCGCGTTTAAGATCATGGACGATCGCTACGGTGCTTTAACCTTCACGCGCCTGTACTCCGGTAAGTTGTCCAAGGGCGACACCGTACTCAACACCGCCACAGGCAAAACCGAGCGCATCAGCCGTTTGGTGGAGATGCACGCCAACTCTCGCGAAGAAATTGAATCGGCCCAAGCAGGGGACATTGTGGCGATCGTTGGCATGAAAAACGTCCGCACCGGACACACCATCTGCGACCCCAAAAATCCCGCCACCCTAGAGCCGATGGTATTCCCCGATCCCGTTATTTCGATTTCGGTGAAACCGAAACAAAAAGGCGGCGAAGAAAAAATGGGAGCAGCCCTCACCAAGATGGTGCAAGAAGACCCATCCTTCCACATGGTGACGGATCTAGAAAGTGGCGAAACGATTCTCAAGGGGATGGGCGAGTTACACCTCGACATCAAAGTAGACATTCTCAAGCGCACCCACGGCATCGAAGTAGAAGTCGGCGAACCACAGGTAGCCTACCGCGAGTCGATTACCAAGCGTCTCGAAGACGAATACACCCACAAAAAGCAATCAGGTGGTTCCGGTCAATTTGCCAAAATTGGCTACGTGATCGAGCCTGGTGAGGCTGGAAGCGGCTTCCAGTTTGAGTCAAAAGTGACCGGTGGTAGCGTGCCGAGAGAATATTGGCCAGCGGTCGAAAAAGGCTTTGAAAGCTGCATCGACAAAGGCGTCTTGGCCGGATTCCCTTGCTTGGACTTGAAATTCACCCTACTAGACGGCGGTTTCCACCCCGTTGACTCGTCAGCAATGGCTTTTGAAATTGCTGCCAAAGCCGCCTATCGGCAGTCTCTGCCTAAAGCGGCGCCTCAGTTGCTCGAACCGATTATGAATGTCGATGTATTCACTCCAGATGATTACATGGGCGACGTGATCGGCGACCTCAACCGCCGCCGGGGGATGATGAAATCTCAAGAGACAAGCCAGACAGGAGCACGGATCAAGGCAGATGTGCCGTTGAGCGAAATGTTTGGTTACATTAGCGACTTGCGTACTATGACCTCTGGCCGCGGCCAGTTCTCAATGTCCTTCTCGCACTATGCTCCTTGTCCGAATAACATCGCTGAAGAAGTGATTAAGGCGGCAAAAGAGCGTCAAGCCGCGAAGTAGTGTATTTGACTCCTGGTAGGTGCTATCTGGAGTCAAACAGAAAAATTAGATCCCCGCTTTTTGAAGAAATCGGGGATCTAATTTTTGTAAACTATCGGTTAGAATAAGTCAACAAAACATATTAGATAGTAGAATCACGAGCAGACTTCAACAACATCTTGATTTGTTCAAGACTTAATGGTGGTGAACTACGATGAATCATAGCGTGACAATTTGGGCAAACAGGACGCAAATCTTTTATAGGGTCAATTTCATACTCTTCTGCAATTTCTGAAAGGGGTTTTAGATGATGAACATGAATGAAACCTTTTCCCAGTTGCCCAAAAGCTCTGCCAAAATCGAAACCACAAATAGAGCAACTTGAACCGTAATAATCAATACATTTTTGCCGAGCTTTAGGCTCACGTTCATAGGCGTTGACTGAAACTTGCCGTACTGCCCCCTCACGAAATGTTTGTACTGAATCTACTTCATCAGGAAAGTATCTAGTAGTAGTTACAGATTCCTGAATTTGAAGCGGATTTTGCCAATCCCTCAAACATTTTAGGTAGTCCTCAAAACGGTCTTCCTCACCAAGATACACATTTATTGCAGCACGAAAGATAGCAAAGAGTTCGACAAAGTTATCAATCACTGGCTGAGTTGCATCTAGGTCTTTAATAGGAAGAACTAGGGATGGACTCAGAATATAAGTACCTTTCCACTCTCGTTCAGGAACCAATTGCATTTTGTTAATGTACTCATCATACTCTAACCCGTCAGCTTCTTCCTGTGTAATAGTAGGTGTAATAGTATGAGAGATAATTTCATATCTACCCTGTTTTAAAATCCGACTTACATCTTTTAAATTGTTATTCAAGACTTGGACAATCGGATTTCCTTCTAGCCCTCTCAATCCAAAAAAGTTCACAAATAAACTATCAGAAGTACACTCTAACCTCTGTTGGAAATACCAAGTTTTTGTTCCATTTATAGTCAAGCCAGCGGTTGCTATTTCCACGGGCTTGGTTTTCTTGGCTCCAGAGCGATGAGCTGGTGTAGTCACTATTCGACAATCTGAGAGTACATCTGTGCCATAAACTTGGTGAATTTGGTCACAAGCTTGTTTAATGAGTGTTTTAAGCTTAGGGACAAGTAATTTTTTTAGCTTATCAGCACGCTCTCGATTGTCTTCGACTGAGAAGAGATATTGTTCAGCAGACCCTATCAGTGGCAAGTCAACGATTTGTGACAATTCGGTTTCCTCAACTGAATTCATATTTGTTCTCCGACATGACAAGTGCAACGAAAACTAATCGATATTTTAGCTTTTTTTCGACATATCCTGAAATAGGTCATGCTTCCCCGGCTCCTAAAACTTGTGCTGTGGTGAGTTTCAGCCTTGTAGGGTGCGTCAGTTAGAATACTTACTGGACAAGGGAAACGCTTATGGACTGACGCACCCTACTATCGTCTTTTAAATGCCGAACAGCTTATGACTCAAATAAATCCCGATCGCACTACTGGAACAATTGCGATCGACGTTTTCGCTCAATCAAACGGGCAGTATGTTTGTCAGATTTCATCGTCTCTGAGCGATCGCCCCGACGATCGCATGAATTTTTACGGACAAACGAAAGAACACGCGATCGCGATCGCCCTGGAAAATTTAGCATCTCGCTACCGCCAGCAAGCCGAAGACTCTCAAAATATAGATTGGGATGCGGTGGAAATTTCGGATTCGGGAGAGCCGATTGAAAAGCGTTATCACGTAATTTTGCACTACGAACGAATTGCTAAGGAAGAATCTAAGTTTGAGGCAATGCACAATACAATGATGGGAAATACAGTAGTTGAAAATGCCAAAATTTCAATAATTGAGATCGATCCCGATATCGAAATCGAGGCCAGAGGGCTATCAAAATATTGAGCCATCGGGACTTAGGTGCAGATGGGCATCTTACCCTACGCATCAACGATCGAAACGTGAGTTTGAGGCGGCGATCGACTAGAAGCGATCGCATAATTTAACATCCCCAAAATTTCTTTTCTATTACTCCCTCGCAAAATCTGCCCTAAACTTCTCCACAACTCGATTCAACTCAACTGAATGAGAAGCTTTAAATAAAATCCGATCGCCATTTTCGACAAATCCCAACAACCGCTTTGCTAAATCTTCCCGCCCATCCTTGGCTGTAATATCTCCTATCTCCACAAAAGGCAAACCCGCGGCACCCGCAGCCATCGCCGCTGCTTCCTCAAAATCAGCAAAAACAAACAAAGCATCAAGATTCAAATCTCGTGCCGCCGTTCCCACTTGTCGGTGAAATGCGATCGCCCTATCGCCCAATTCCTTCATCGTTCCCAACACCGCAATCCGGCGCTTTCCCGGAGTATCTGCCAACAGTCTCAGCGCCGCCAACATCGACTCCAAACCAGCATTGTAAGTCTCATCCAGAATCACAATATCCTGCGGCAAATCGTAGCGGCGCGCCCGTCCATCCGGTAACTGCACAGACAAACCTTGTTTTAAAACTTCCCAATCAATACCTAAAACTTTTCCTACCGCCAAAGCCGCCAAATAATTTACAGCATTGTGCCGTCCCGGCAGCGGCAGTGGCAATTCCACACCTGCTACTAACATTGTATCAGGATCGATCAATTCTCCCCACAAATCCCCGCCTTCTAGACCGTAACTTAAAGTTTTTCCCTGCCAAACTTTGGCTGCCGTTGCGATTAATCTGTCACAATCGTGATTGAGAATAGCAATGCTATCAGCAGGCATTTCGGCTAAAAGTTCGCACTTAGCTTGGGCGATCGCCTCTTCCGAACCCAGTCGCCCGATATGTGCCGTTCCTACATTAGTAATGACCGCCACAGTAGGACGCGCAATTTGCGACAGCAGCGCAATTTCGCCACTCGCGCGCATTCCCATTTCAATTACAGCATAATTGTGTGCCGATGAAAGCTCCAACAGAGTTTTTGGTACGCCAATTTCATTGTTGTAGTTATATTGAGTTTTAAGAACATTTCCCCTCGTTGACAACACCGCCGCAATTAACTCTTTAACAGTAGTTTTACCGACAGAACCAGTAACAGCAACTATAGGTATACTGAACTGGTCGCGCCACCAGGCTGCGATCGACTGATAAGCTTTTAAAGTATCGTCAACGCGCAACAGCGGAAAATTAGGCAATTCCTCTTGCCAATCTCGATCGACAATTGCTGCTATCGCACCCAAATCCCGAGCTTTTGCCACAAATTGATGGCCGTCAAAATTGTCTCCCCGCAGCGCCAAAAATACTTCGCCCCCCTCAAGAGTGCGCGTATCTGTGGCAATCCCTGTCCCTAAAGCTGTCAAAACGCCTTCAGACACAGCAGGCAAAGGTACAGTTAAAATTTCAGCAAGTTGGGCGATACTTACGCGACAAACCATAACCAGCACTCACATTTCAAATAATTATTTTCACAGCTAATTCTACCTCGCCAGACCTCACATTTAACTGATTGGGGGCTGCCGACCAGAATTGATCTCAACAATCCTAATATTAAATCGTCAGCCAACTAAGAAATCCTCCCGTACCCATCCACAATCTTTACCAATACTTTACAAAGTGGATGGTGATTTAAGGCCTTGCTAATTACCAACAATTCATGTCATGCTGGTGTTGGTAAATAGTTTAACTAAGCAAAAAATATCGATCGGCTTAAGCTGCTCGCAGCTTCTACCCCTAAGCCTCATCCGGCGAAAAACTCGCTTGACTCAATTGTTGCCCTTGAACTGCCAATTCATTAAGCTCATAGCGTTGAAAGCTCCTGCCCCAGCCTCGGAGGGTTAATCCACAGTGAACGACTACAACAGACAAAGCCACGAAGAAGAAGAACAGCTACTTTACAACCACTGGCTGGAGTTGGTACAAGTAGAGCCGCCGGCCGAACTCATCAGCCGTTTTCGCACTTTGTTTATCCACGGCATCGGATATCCCGATCGCTCCGTCGCCGACGCACTCGAAAAAATAGCAGCCTCGAAACACGCCGAACAAGAATTCAAGTACATCCTCAACCGGTGCTGCCACATCCTGATCAACCGCTGGCAAACATACCCCAGCAAGCAAGCAGCCATCCCTGAATTGATCGCTCTGTTTGAAGAAGCCCCGAAAATATTATTTGGATACAGTCGGCGGGCGACTCATTCCATCCCCAAATTAGTCAATCAATTTACCGAAAGCGAACAGTACCTCACCCTCCAACGCTTAGCCAAAGTCATCACTCACAGCAATGAAGACGGCAGCAACAGCAAAACCCCCGCTAGCCTTGCCCTGGGAAACTTAATTCCTCGCTATCCTTACCTCTACAAACACTGCCTCCTCAGTGACGACAGCACCTACGAACAGCAGAAAATCATCAAAAAAATCCAAGCTCAAAAGCAGCAGCAATTTGAAGTCAACCTCTCGCAATACGTCGCTCATCAAGTGAGGAAAGCGCAAATAGCACGTCGGGAAACATCAATTTCCTTTGGCAGAAATATACAGCCTATAAAAAACCCGACGCTGTTGAGCGACCCGGAACTATTCTTTGCCCTCAAGCAATTTGTGGGAAAAGTAGAAGGAGCCGATACCTACAGACAGCTAGCGAGCCGGTTCAGGACAAACGCCAGCACAAATCAGTCCTACGGCTCCTTTAAAGACGACTTGTACGAATACTTGATTTCTTCTGTCGCCGACGACCGCTACGGCAAACGTCTATTTAACGAAAAATTGTATAAGCAACTACAAAATACCCTCCCTCACAGCGAGGGTCAGAAGTTTAACGAATTTTTAATGATCAGAACTTGCAGCCAGTTATTGAACTTTCTAGTAGTAGAGAGTCCTGTGCGGCCCAACCACTTTGTTTTCATCGACCTGATCTCAAACCTCGGCCCCACCCAAACCACAGGTTTGCTGCTGAAGATCGTACTAATTTGCGGCAAAGTCAAGCCATACCTAGAAAAGCGGTTAGCAATTTTGTTCGGTCACTACGAATTCAGTACCCGAGAAGGCGTGGTTTGGTTAGTCAAAGCCCTGGAAAACCTGAATCTAGCTTTGAGTACCAATTTTGGCAAGGTAGACGTATCTTTCTTGCGGTGAGAGTCGGCATCACAACTTTCTGTGCTTCCACCTTGCCAAAACATCAAATCGAGGAACCAGCTTTCTGAATACCCCAAAAGTTTTAGGTTTAATTTGAACTACCTAATTCACTGCTCAAACCTACTCAAAAGACGCTATTCTATGTTAAAGTACCAAGTGTGAATCAGATTCGGTTGCAGGCTTTGTTCATTGCTACAGAATTGTCTAAAAACTTGCCCTTCTGTATCGGCAGGGGACTCTCCGAAACTGAAATCTTCGCACTGTCTAAATTTTGGAGTTATTCCTCATGTCGATATACGTCGGTAACTTATCCTACCAAGTTACCCAAGAAGACATCACCACCGTCTTCGCCGAATACGGAACTGTTAAGCGAGTACATCTACCTACCGACAGAGAAACCAGTCGCCCCCGCGGCTTCGGTTTTGTAGAAATGTCAACAGATGCAGAAGAAGATGCAGCCATTAGTGCTCTCGACGGAGCAGAGTGGATGGGTCGCGATCTCAAAGTTAACAAAGCTAAGCCCCGCGAAGATGAAGGCGGCCGGGGCGGTGGCAACCGGGGCGGCGGCCCTGGAAAATTTGGTCGCGCAGGAGGAGGAGGCGGAGGAGGACGTTATTAATTTCCTCATTAATTTCCTCGGATAAAGATTTGAGATTGGAGAGTTGAAATTGGCGCGAGAGCTCACCTAGCTCCGAACCACTTCCTGCTGTTCCGAAAAACCTATCCTCTTCAAGTTTCCATCTCTACCGCAGTAAATATAACAAAAAGCCAGGGGCCTAACCCTTGGCTTTTTTAGATCGGGGTATGAGCTATTTCACTCAGAAACGCGCTGGGCGAATCCCTTGCAGTGCCCTCAGGTTCTAATCATCAGGTTCGATGCTGCTGCTCAATCCATGATTGTTGAGCGTTTCAGAGTAAAACTCAGCGTGTTCGAGAGCGCAAACAATCACCAGTCCCAACCCGTTAGTGTGGGCTTCCATCATAATATTCACAGCCTGTGGCTGAGTCAGACCCGGTACCGTAGCCATCAAAGTCTGCACCACGTACTCCATAGGATTGAAATCATCATTGTGCAGCAGCACGCGGTAGCGCGGTGCAAGCTTGCGGACTGTGGAAGGCTTTTGAATAATTTCGACAGACACTAATCTATACCTCCTGACTTGTAAAATGTTAAAATTTGTCAACAATCTTGAGCCGGATTCCTCGGCTGTGCAAGAGTATGTCACTTTCAGTTATTTTATTGAAATCTGAAAATTCACACAAGGCAGCCCCTTGCTCGATCGCGAGCTGTCAACCCCACACCAAAGCCAGAGGGGCTGTCCCGGGCCTGTAGCAACAACCTTCCTAGCGCCATAATATTAGAAAGGCGAGATCTGTTAAAAATAACCAACTACTACCTGTTGAGTCTCCAGAACTGACGGAACCTTATATGAAACGCAAACCTAAATCCTACAACGACGATAGATTCAGCGGCGACCCATCCTGGGGAGATGAAGACTCCGGCTTATTTGGCGCACCGTCGCGCCGCCAACCTCAGTCCGGCAAACCCTCTTTCCTGAATTCCGCCACCCTTGGGATTTTAACAGCCGTCTTTATTCTAGGAATTGGGATTGGCATTGCTTTTAGCTCCACCGCTACCATTAGCCCAGAAAACGTAGCATCCCGCGAATTTATCGATCGCAGCGCCCCGAACCCAGAACTTTGCGTGCAGTTTGGAGCAAGTGCGATGGTGACAGATATGCGGCTCTACGTCACCCTCAACCCCTTCAACGTCTACATCTCGCAGCCGAGCATGCGCCCCGGATGCGTCCTGCGAACCAATAACTGGGCAATTCTCGAACAAAGAAAACTGATCAGCCAAAACCAAGTCCGGGAGTGCAAAAATCGCATGAACACCTTTGGCTTCACCGGCCCCCTGGAAGCTCAACCCGAAATTAACTGTATATATCAAAACGACGGCGCTAAAAACCTGTTCCTCAACCAACCGGGTTCGATAGCTCCAACCACTGAAGGTCAAAATTTCTAACTTTGACAGGACTGAGGCATCAAAACCAAAGAAACCCTAACCACCGTGCCTCCAAGACTCTTAAACCTAGTATTTGGGCAGGGGTTCACCAAAATTGATAATCCGCTGTTTTGATGCAGCAGGACGGGGTACGGGAGCAAGAGGTATCCCCTGCCGTTCCTTGACTGCAACCCTGACTAAAGGCACTGTAATCGGTCGTATTTGGTCATTTTGGGTTGTTGGCCGGGAAGAATTGCGATCGTAATTTAGAGTGGCGATCGGGGCGGGTGAGACAGGCTCTCGATCTGCCACTGAGTTGGGAGTTCTCACCGGCCTGGACTGCGGTACTCGTGTTGCTGACGGGGTTTGGGTTTGGGTTGTGTTGCCGGTCGAACTTGGTTCGATCGACGGAATCAGCACCCAGCGATTTGCTGTCCCGATCTTTTGGAATATAGTTCGATCGGTCCTCACAGCAAATCCGGGCGCCAAATCCACCACAATTCTCGCTTTCGGGCCTTCTATTTGACTGACTCCCACAGAACGCACCATGCCTTCTGGGTATAGCTGAGTTGCATCTATTCCGATCTCCGTATTGGGCAAATCCACAGCAATCTGGCTGGGATTTAGCAGAGAAGACTTAGGCGCCGTTCCCTCGGGAAGAGTAATTACTAGCTCATTTGTCGCCGGATCGAATTGCCAACTTGTGACTGTTGAAGCGTTTGCGTGTTGTGCGACCGGCACTGTCGCAACTGCGGCGGCGACTGCTAGACTCAGACTCAGTGACTCGATCGCAAAAAATCCGGGTGCTAGAGAATTAACACTCAATTTTTGTAAGTCTTCCCCAAATCTGGTGAGTAATGTTTTGTATGGCATGGCTGCTGCGTGAAAGTTGCGATGTGAAATAGATTATGGATGGGAAAATTGTCCCTTCGGATGACGCTGAAAGTTTAGCATTATGGGGATATGAAAAATTTAAATAAATGGAAATTATTGCGATCGCGCTTCGTTCTTAACAACAAGTGGTGTCAGGTCAGACAAGATGAAATAGAATTACCAAACGGACAAATTATCGACGACTTTTTTGTTCATGTCCGACCCAATATCGCCCTAGTATTTGCCGCGACACAGCAGCAAGAACTTGTATTTGTCCGCCAATACAGGCACGGATCAGGCGAGATTTTGCTGGAACTGCCGGCCGGAAGTTTCAATCCTGCGGAAGAAAGCGGCAAATCTGCTGCTGCCAGAGAACTTGCCGAAGAAACGGGATATGTTGCTGAAGAAATTTTGGAACTAGCAACCTTATATGATAACCCCGTAAAAGACACCAATTCTATTTACCTATACTTTGCTAAAAATGTCAAGCTTGCCAGCGAAATACAATTGGACATTACAGAAGATATTGAAGTAGTTTTAGTCCCGATTTCCGAAGTTGTGTTGAAAATAGCAAACCGAGAAATTTGCGTAGCAGGAAGCATTGCAGCTATTTTTTTAGGATTAGAATATTTGAACAAACAGCAGTAAGGTGCGGTGTGCATCGAACCCTACACGCTGTTTGTTCAACTCAGTCCTGTCTTACCGAGAAAGAGTCACAAAATCCAGAGCAGTAATAGCATAGTTGGCCCCAAAAACATTAGCCAAAATCTCGCCAGTGGCAGCAACTTGCAAGACATAACTGTTCGCATCGGAGTTAATTCGCAAGGAGTCGAAACTCAAGCCGTCGGCGAGGACAAACTTGTCAGTTCCTACTTCAAAATTGAGCACTGTATCGATACCGCTGTTGCTATTTAACACAAAGCGATCGCTCCCAATACCTCCAATTAAAGTATCGTCTCCCCCGTCGCCAAACAGCCAGTCATCCCCTGCACCTCCGTTGAGAATGTCGCTATCTTTCCCTCCGTAAATAGTGTCGTTACCATCGTCGCCGTTGAGGGTATCTTGGCCTTCATTGCCGTAGAGAAGGTCGTCACCGCTGCCGCCGCTGATGCAGTCTTGCTGACCGTTTGCACCCACGGCGCCTAGAGCATTTTCCCCCCGATCGCCAAAAATGGTATCGTTGCCCTCATCGCCGCACAAAATATCGCTGCCGTCATCGCCGTAAATCAAGTCGTCGCCGGCATCTCCGTGCGCGAAATCGTCATCCTTGCCACCGCGAACAGTATCATTGCCAAAACCACCGCTGAGAGAGTCAGAACTCTCACCGCCGCCCTGGAAATCGTTCCCCTCTCCGCCAAATAGCAAGTCGCGGCCGTCAACATCCGACACTAACTGGTTTTGCAAGCCGCCGTAAAGCGAATCGTCTCCCTCGTCGCCCACTATCGTGTCGGAACCGAGTTCGCCCCAAATCATGTCGTTATCTTTGCCACCTACGGCTAAGTCGTTACCTTTGCCGGCAAAAATGCTGTCGTTACCGCTACCTCCGCCGATGATGTCGCCGGTGTCGTTGCCGAAAATTAAGTCGCCTTCTTCGGTAGCAATTATGCTGCCAGCGGCATTGCCGTAGTCGCCGAGTATCGTGTCCGAACCTTGATTGCCGTAGAGAGTGTCTGGGTCAGTTTCGCCGAAAATGCGATCGCCCCCTTTGCCTCCAAACACCAAATCCCGACCGTTGCCGCCCAGCAGGGTGTCGTCTTGTTCTTGGCCGTTAAGTAAGTCGTTCCCGTCGCCTCCAAACAGCAAATCTCGTCCGTCGGGGTCGCTGTCCTGGGAGTTGAGGACGCCGCCCAGCAGGGTGTCGTCTCCGCTGTCGCCGTAGAGGGTGTCCGGGCCCTTGTCGCCCCAAATCAAGTCCTCTTCTTTGCCCCCTGTCGCGATGTCAGGGCCTTTGCCCGCGTAAACGGTGTCGCTGCCTTGATTGCCAGCAATGGCGTCGCCTGAAGAACCGCCGAAAATCAGGTCGCCGTCGTTAGCGGTCAAGTCGATGTTGTTGCCGTTGTCGCCGACGATCGTATCGGGGCCGCGATCGCCGTACAATGTGTCGGAATTGCGATCGCCAAAAATGCGATCGTCTTCTTTGCCGCCGAACACCACATCGGTTTCTTTGCCCGCGTAAACGATGTCGTTGCCCTTACCCGCAGCGATGAAGTCTCGCTGTTGGTCGCCGAAAGCGATATCACTGCCGCCTTCACCTAAAACTGTGTCGTCGCCGCCAAAGGAGACAAACAGTTCGTTAGCATCGTTCCCTGTTAAGGAATCGTTTCCGGGAGTGCCTAGAATCGCGTTTTGGATGTCGGTGAGTTGTCCGGCGTTTGAGTCGAAGTTAAGTATTTGCGAAGGCTGGGGTTGGATAAATGCGATCGTTGGTGGCAGGGGCAAGGGGTTGCAGCCGCAACCGGTATCCGGTTCGGGAACTCGATCGAAAATAGGCGTCGGTGTCGGCGCGGGTTCCGGTGTTGGAGTCGGCGCGGGTGTTGGAGTCGTTATCGGTATCGGTGTTGGAGTCGGCGCGGGTGTTGGCGTCGGTGTCGTTATCGGTTCCGGTGTTGGCGTCGGAGTCGGCGCGGGTGTTGGAGTCGGCGCGGGTGTTGGCGTCGGTATCGGCGCGGGTTCCGGTGTTGGCGTCGGTGTCGTTATCGGTTCCGGTGTTGGCGCGGGTGTTGGAGTCGGTATCGGTTCCGGTGTTGGAGTCGGTGTCGGCGCGGGTTCCGGTGTTGGAGTCGGTGTCGGTTCCTTAAGGGGAATGGCAGAGACAGTGGCAACTGCCGCACTGGTGGCACCGAGGTTATCTGTAGCGCTGTAGGTGAAGTTTGCCCCTGTGAAATTGCCGGACGCCTGGAAGAACAACTGGGTAATTTCCTCGGGTGTCAGGGTTTGACCTGCCGTGACCGGCACTCCCTGGCTGGGGTCGCCCAAGAACAGCGTGCTTTCATTGGCCGGGGGCAAGGTGTTTACGGTAAAGGAAACCACGGTCCCGTCGGGGTCGATTCCTCCGAGTCCGGGGATGTTCGCGCTTGTTCCCGGCAACAAAGCGACGCTGGAGTTGTTGGCGACGGGTGGCTGCTGGTCGGCGGGAGGTAATAGTGCTAGCAGGGAGGCTGTAGCGGGGGCTGGACTGATGGCGCCGCGGCTGTCTGTGGCGCTGTAGGTAAAGTTGGCGGTTGCAAATTCGCTGGTTGCTTGGAAGAATAACTGACTGATTTGAGTTGTGTTCAGTCTTTGATTGGGCGTCACCCGGATTCCCAGGCTGGGGTCGCCCAAGAACAGGACGCCTTGATTGGCCGGCGGCAGGGTGTTGATGGTGTAGAAGTCGATCGAGTCGTCGGGGTCTGTGGTCGTCAGTCCTGTGAGGTTTAAGGTGCTGTTTGGCGGTAGCGTCTTGCTGATATTTGTCGGTATCGGCGGGTCGTTGAACGCCAGCGACACCAGAGAAACTGTGGCTGCAGGACTGCTGTCACCGAGATTGTCCCTGCTGCTGTAGGTAAAGTTAGCCCCTGTGAAATTGCCGGCCGACTGGAAGAATAACTGCGTGATTTGCTCGGCTGTCAGGGTTCGATCGGGCGTGACGGCTACTCCCCCGGTTGCGGGGTCGCCCAAGAACAGGACGCCTTGATTTGCCGGTGGCAGGGTGTTGATGGTGTAGGCAACCACTGTGCCGTCTGAGTCTCTGCCTCCGAGCCCGCTGATTTTGACAACGCTGTTGGGCGTTAGCCCTGCGTTGCTGCTGTCGGCTGATGGAAATTGGTTGGGGGGTGCGGGCTGCGCGCTGATGGCGGTGGTGACAGTGGCTCTGGGTTCAGAACCGTTGTTATTGTTGAGTTCTGGGTCAAAAGTGGTCGATCGGCTCTGGGAAGTATTGCTAATGGTACCCGTTGCTGGAACGACTACTGTTACCTCGCGGTTGGTGTTGCTACCGCTAGTCAAGCTGGGAATTGTTGGGAAGGTGACAACCCCTGTCACTGGGTCGTAAGTGCCGTTATCGGATGCGCTGACTCCCGTTAAACCGGGAATGATGCTGTCTGTAATCACTACGTTTTCAGCAGCATTCGGCCCGTTGTTGGCGGTAGTTATAGTATAAGTCACAGAACTGCCGGCCGGAGCAGATGTGAGACCGGTCTTGGACGTAACCAGGTCGGCGCGGGCTGCACCGATCGAGGTAGTGACTCGACCCCCAGGCTGACCGGGCGCTGCGACTGTCGAGCCGTTGTTGTTCGTCAAGTCGGGGTCAGCAGTGTCCGACCGGCTCGATACAATGTTGGTGATGCTCGTCAGGGTAGTCGGCGGTACAAAGCTGATGGTGCGGCTCTGGTTGGTGCCGCTGGCTAAATTCGCGATCGCTGGGAACTCGATCGTCCCTGTGGCTGGATTGTAGGTTCCGCCGTCGGACACGGTGACTCCTGTTAAGCCGGGAATCAAGCTGTCGGTGATGACTACGTTGGCCGCTGCACTCGGCCCGTTGTTGGTAGTAGTAATTGTATAAGTGAGAGTGCCGCCCGCGTTGATGGCGGCCGGAGCTGTTTTTTGAGTGACAACATCGGCCCTGGGAGTGACGGTGGTGGTGACGGTGGCGTTGGGGTTTGTACCGTTGTTGTTGGCCGGAGTCGAGTCGGGAGTGATCGAGCTACTTCTGGCCGTGTTGCCGATCGAAGTTACGGTAAGCGGTACTGTGAAGCCGATCGTCCGGGTGACTGTCTCCGCGTTGGCAATTGCCACGGGCGCGAAGGTGACAATGCCCGTCGCTGGGTCGTAAACGCCGCCGTTAGATGCCGTGACTCCGGTTAGCCCGGGAACTATGCTGTCAGTGATGGTTACAGCTTCTGCTGGACTCGGGCCTAAGTTGACTGTGGCGATCGTGTAGCTGACGGAACTACCGGGGGTAGCACTGGTAGAGCCGGTTTTGGTGGTTGCAAGGTCGGCGTTGGGCCCAATACTTGTCGCAACGCTAGAGTTAGTGGGAGTGCCGTCTTTGTTGGTTGCCGAACCGTTGTTGTTAGTGGCGATCGGATCGAAAGTCGCCGCGCTACTCCGGGCCGTGTTGCTGATGGAACTTAGGGTGGCTGGGGCAATGAAACTGATAGTGCGGGTCGCAGTAGCCGCATTTGCCAGCGCTGTCAGTGCTGGGAAGGTGACAATCCCAGAAACTGCGTCGTAAGTGCCTCCGTCCGATACGCTGACTCCTGTTAAACCCGGAACAATGCTGTCAGTGATAGTCACGTTGGCAGCGGGGTCTGGCCCCCTGTTAGTCGTGGTCAGCGTGTAGGTGACGCTTGACCCGGCCGAGGTAGTCAAAGGCCCGCTTTTAGTAGTTACTAAATCCGCTACTGTATCGACAACTGTGGTAGAGACTACACCAGGCCCCTCGACTTGCCCCGGCGGGAGTATACCGCTGTTGTTGCTGAGGTCTGGGTCGAAAGTCGAGCTAGTGCTGAATGCAACGTTGGCAAAACTGCTACCGCTGGTTAAACCGGGCGGCAGATTAATTGTCAGGGTGTAAGTGAGAGTCTCGCCGGCATTGAGAACGGGAATTAACGGCCAGGTGACAGCCTTCGTTTGGTTCACGTAAGTGCCGTTGTTGGAGGCACTGAGAACTGGCGGCAATCCGCCCGGACCCAGCATTTCTAACGGTATTTCGTCTTGAATCAGGACGTTTCTAGCTGGCGCTGGCCCCTTGTTGACAGTAGTAATCGTGTAGGTAATGCTGCCCCCGGGCTTGACGAACTGCGGGCCGGTCTTGATCGTGGCAACCTCGGCCGAGAGCGTGGGAGGATTGATAGTTTCCACTACCAGGTTTTGAATTTCGTGAGCGTTGTTGGCGCTTCCTGTCGAACTGCCAAAACCAAACTTGAAAATTGGCGGTATTGCGCCGTTGATGTTTACCAAGTTGGGGATGTCGATCGCTGTCGTTTCGTAGATGCCGTCGAATTCTTCATCGAAGGCTACGGTGAGGCGAGAGGGATTATCTGGATCGTTAGATGGATTCAGCGTAATTTGAACGGATCTTCTGGCTAAATCGCGATCGCTGGTGAACGTATTGCTGAAGTTAAAAGTGCTGCCGGGAGGGCCGATAAAGTTAATACTCGTAGGAATGTGATCGATGCCGAAGGGAACGATCGCATTTGTTAAAAACGGATAACCGTCTGCTTCTTTGCCTCTAACCGTTACTGAATCAGGTCTGAAAGAACCAAGAGATGACCCGGGAATCGGAGGGGGCTCCGGGCCGGATCGCCCTTCTGTAGATGTTGAAAAATTGCCAAACTCGTCAAGTCCAATGCCTAAATAACCTCCTTCAATACCGGGTACACCCGTTCGTTGAGCGTAGCCCAGAGAACCGCCAAAACCCCCAGTCCTAGTTGGGCTGACAGTGCCGTCAATGAAGAAGAAACCCAGGCCGTCTGCAGGCTGAGGGTCAATAGATGAGTCCGCAGGAGAAGGAGATTGCTGGGTTGAACCGTAGGCATAAAAATCAAACTGGATTCTGAGACCGTCGGTTGAAGGAAGGGGGTTGTTGTAGATGACGAACGCTTCCCGAAGGTTTACTGCAGGAGTTAATCGCAGAACGCCATCGCCTGGCCTATCCCCGCCCAAAGCCGGAAGTACGCCGGATACTGTGCCTCCGGTAATGCCGGGGATAGGTTGATTCGCTGCTGGAGGCCCGGCCGGATCGAACAGCGCACCGTTTTTTCCCCCGTAAATCCAAGGTCCCCTAACTGTCGCGTTCTTGAAAGTCTCGTTAACTAAGGTGCTGAGGACGTAACTGTATGCCTCCCGGACTTCTTTTTCAATGGCGATACTCGCGTTGATTTGCCCTGTGGCGAATTTTAATTCCCAGTCGCCGCCGAGTGCCGCACTCCCCGTCAAGCCGTCGTTCGCTGCAATATCTGCACCGGCAATCAAGCTCAGCCGCCGCACGAAGGCCGCGCCCTTTTCTCCTGCTGCGACGCTGCACCCGAATAACAAGATATCTCCTCTGTCGCTGAGGGTTTTTCCCCACTGGTGCAACAAAGGGGTGTAGGTTTCTAAGTTGTCGCTGCAAAGTTCGATCGACCCTAGTTGCACCCCCGCTTCTCGACCGTGAGAAACGATCTGAATGCTTTCTAAATCGCTGCAATTAGCCAGAATTCTAGTAATTTGCTCGACTCCATCCCGCCTCGAGTCGAGTACAAATACCTGTGTACCCGCTGTTGCTCCCCCTGCCAAGCTATCGCAGTTCTCTACTCTCGAATCGACGAACAGTACATTTTTTACAGTCCGGGCATCCACCGATTCCGTCAACAGCCAAAATTCTCTGTGGGGTTGCCCAATTCCCGCGCCGCTACTGGGTTTTTGAGACAGGAAACCCTCCTCTTTTTGTGCTAGTTTTATTGTTTTTTGCTGAGTATAAGTTGCTGTTATTCGGAAAATTTTTTCGGCAATATTTTCCGGGAATTTTCCTGCGTTTTTGTGGTCAAAAATCTGGTTTTGGTAGATGCTTTGCATGGTAGAATTACCTCGTGGATTGTATGTAAGATGCCCACTTCAAGATGATAGTTATCACCTTTTGAAAAGGTTTAATTGCAGAGTTAGATGTTCTGCTGCTTGACTGCAATTGAGAGCAAAATGCGGATTTTATTCATCGCAAAGCGGTGCTATCTTGCTATTTGATAGCATTACAAATATCGCCTACGCAAGCGCTGAGGATTGGAAGTTTAATTTCCAATAATCTATCTAGCGAATGATATTTTGTTTGCGGTTTTCTGTTAGGGAGTGTATCTGTTAAACGCAGATATTTCTATCCCGCAGTAGACAATAACAGGACTTATCAAAAAAAGGACTTACTAGGGAATCCGAAACCGGGTTTTTTAACAAAAGATTTCGTTTCCGCCCGCAGATTCGGTAAAAAACCCGATTTCTAGGCGTCGGAATGCGTAAGTCCTAAAAAATTTACTTGATGAGGTTTTCTGTCATCGTCTAATGCACTTTATTTGCAGATAAATTTCACCACTTATGGACGCACAAACCTGGTTTGATGGACGCAAAGACTTCGTGGCAGCCCTCGCTCCCGGTAAAAACCCGGTTTATGCGGTTTTGGTGTGCAAGCCCTGTTCGCATCGGGCAACCAGACATTAATTACGAACTGCTGGGCGTGACATAATTAGGTCGGCAGTGCCCAAGGCGTGCGATTAAATTAAAATATACATACCCTATATAGACGAGGCGTCTTAAAAATTCATGACTTGCAGTCGGGAGACCACAATTCTGGTTTGAGACTGCTTTGCTGCGATCGCAAAAACAGATTAGTCCCGCCCACAACCAACTTCTCAAACTGTCAACTTAGAGTCTGCGAGCGGGTTTATATTTAAGGTAATTGCTCGTGACAATCGTTGGTGCAGAATTTTTCACGATCTCTTGGAGAAATCGGCTTGCAGATTTGCGCGTCTACTTTGACTGCGCTCAGTACAAGAGCTACTTGCGATTTTTATTCGCTAATTTTCTTAACTGCAGGAGTTAGGCCCAGGAGACTAGAAACCAGATTTATTCCTAAAGTTCTCGCTGCCCAACCAAGATTTATAGCCTAAACCTGGTTTCTGAGCGCAAGTCCTCAACTAGAAAAACACCGATCGCCATGCGCCAGTTATGGCAACTTTAACCGAGCAATACTGCTTGATTGGGTTTTAATTGCTGAGTTTTAGCGAGGCTTATCCAGAACAAGCTTCAACCAAAATTCTTACACCTAAGTACATATTAACTCATGGATTATTACATCCGCAAATATGCGTACCCAGAAGCCCCCATATAAGCTATATCTTTTCACCGCTAACGTCAAGAGTTCTGGCTTGGTAGTACCGACAATCTTGACAGGGCCCAGAAGGATTGACAGCGCAGCGAATGTAATGAGAGCGGGCGTTATACTCGCAAGTGATATCGCCGATCGGATAACCGAGGCCTTCTATGTAGGTGCGATCGGCCGTTGGTAGTTGAGTTCGCAGGGGTCTGTTCGCTACCGCCCGCCTAGCCGCTGCAATTCTATCGCGGGCTTGGCTCTCGGCAGAGCGCATCACCCACAAAGACACCAGCGACGGAACTAAACCTATGGAAATAATCAGGAGAGCAGTTAGCACTTTTTCAGAGCTTATGTGGAGAATATTGGCTTTAATTTAGGCGATCGGCAACAGAAAATTATCTCCAAAACGACCGTTTTAAATCAGAAAAGTTCCCGAGCAAGTCTCAAACTAGGCCGCCCGTGTTTTAACCGTTAGTTGGCGGGTGAGGATGGCGAATTAAATAACTTACAATTTTAATTGTTATTGTGGGATGGGCGTCCCGCCCGTTCAAAAAGGACGGGCGGGACGCCCATCCCACTTTCAAGAGTGGAAGTTATTTAAGGTTCTTCCTTACTTACTATGCTAAATCAATAGCTAAATCAGTAAAAATATCTGAACAAATATATAGAAAAATCAATCAAGTCCTTGTCAGGCTTGACATTTATGCCTGTTTAATTGTTAACTATAAATAACCACAAGAGTTTTTGAGAGCAAATTACAATCATGACCACAAAAAAGGGTACTAAAGTTCTAACAGAGCTCCTAAATATAGAAGGAATTAAAGTAGTTCAAATGAGTCAACTACCGGGAATTGGAATAATATTACAGGTAGAGTCAATTCAGAAAGAAAGTCATTGTCATCATTGCGGGACAAAAAGTAATAGATTACATCAAAACCATCGATACGTAGTAAAAGATTTATCGTGGGGAGAACAGCCAGTATTCTTAGAAATAAACAGACGACAGTTTAAATGTAAAAAATGTGGCAAACCATTTAGCGAAAAATTGGACTTTGTAAACAACCGAAGAACTTATACAAAACGACTAGCAGATACAATCATCAAATCAGTTTTATCAATTGACATTCATAGTGTAGCAAAACAAGGAGTAGTAACAACAGAAGAAATAGAAAGAATCTTGTCAGATGCCTCACAAGAATTATCGTCAAAACCATCAGGCTTAAAAAAGCTAGGAATTGATGAAATAGCGTTAATTAAAGGTCAAGGAAATTACTGTGCCGTATTAATAGATTTATCAACATCTAAATTAATTACAATCATTGCCGGAAGAACGCAAGCGGAAATCGAGCCAGTCCTTAATTCATGGGGTTCAGAGGTCTTAGAACAAATAGAAGAAGTAAGTATAGATTTGTGGACAGGTTATAAAACCCTAGTAAAAAAATTGATGCCAAATGCTCAAGTAGTAGCGGACAGATTTCATGTAATGGTACAAGTCAACAAGGAGTTAGATACACAAAGAAAGCGCGAAAAAAGGCAAGTAATAGATTTAAATAAAACATCAAAATCGTCCCAAAAAGTAGAAGAGTATCAAAAAATATTAGAGGGAATAAACGACAGTAAATATTCATTATTAAAGAATCAAGAGGATTTAAATGAAAAGCAAAATATCAAATTAAGGGAGGTGAAAAAAGTGTGTCCCCCTCTTGCAAAAATGCATAAATTAAAAGAAAAATTCCGACAAATATTTAACAACCCAAAAACAAATTGGTTGAGGGGATTGTTGAGAATTGGGATCTGGCAGAAAAGAGCTAAACAATATTTTCCTGATAGTGTGAAGACTATTACCAATTGGATTGATGAGATAATTGCTTACTTTGATAATAGAACAACAAGTGGTATTGTTGAGGGTATTAACAACAAGCTTAAGTTAATAAAACGTTCTGCATATGGGTTTAGGAATTTTGACAACTACAAAAATAGATGTTTGCTTACGCAAGCATTTAATTGTTAGTTTAGCATACCAACTAATGAAGAGCCTTATTTAATTCTCATTCCTAAGAAAGGCGTGAGCTGCTGACACCACTTTTTTCGTAAAGCGCATCCCCAGGGCCCAACAAAGCCAGAAGTGCAGATATGATGTGATATTATGTCAAGTCAATTACCAGCAATCAAATAGGTTTGTAGTGATGAACCCAAGTCCTGATAGAAATCCGAGGACTTGGGTTCATCACTACAAACGCGAGATCGGTTATTTTACAGGACTAGATATGAGAAACCGGGTCTAGTTCAAAAACAAGCAAGTCAATCGATTTGAGATTTGAGATTTGAGATTTTAGATTGACTTGCGCGAGATAAATGCGGGAGCTTGAGGATTTTCGATTTTCGATTTGGGATCGATCCCACTGATCGATCGCGTGGCGGGTACCACCTTTGAAATTCGTGGTCAGAACAGGGGGCAGATATTGTTTGAGAAACCCGGTTTCTATCAAAAAGCAAAACGCTTAAACCTTAGCAACATCCTCCGCTAAATCCATCAACGAACCCGCACCTTCCACCTTAGCAACATCCAACAAAGTCTTCAAAACCGAATCGGGATTCAAACTAATGGAATCAATTCCCAACTCAACCAAGAAACGAGCAAACTCAGGATAATCGCTGGGCGCTTGACCGCAAATCCCAATTTTGCGATCGTACTTCTTGGCGGCTTTAATGGCAATTGCTACCATTCGCTTGACAGCTTCATTTCGTTCGTCAAAGATGTGCGCGACTAAAGCAGAATCCCGGTCTAACCCCAATGTTAGCTGAGTTAAATCGTTAGAGCCGATCGAGAATCCGTCAAAAACTTGCGCGAATTCGTCAGCAAATATCACATTGCTAGGCAATTCGCACATCACATACACTTGCAAGCCGTTCTCGCCCTTGACTAAACCGTGTTTTGCCATCTCGGCCAGCACTTTTCTGCCTTCCTCCGGGGTGCGGCAAAATGGAATCATCGGAATCACATTTGTCAAGCCCATTTCGTCGCGAACTCGCTTCAGCGCTTTGCATTCCAAAGCGTAAGCTTCGCGGTAATTTGGGTCGTAATAGCGAGAAGCGCCGCGCCACCCAATCATCGGGTTTTCTTCCTTGGGTTCAAACTGCCGCCCTCCCAAAAGATTAGCATATTCGTTGCTCTTGAAATCGCTCATCCGCACGATAACTGGATTTGGATAAAATGCGGCGGCAATTGTGGCAATTCCGTGGGCTAGTTTGTCGGTGAAGAAATCTGGTTTGTGTTGGTAAAGTGCTGTCAGTTCGGCAATTTCTTCCTTGACTGATTGATCTGCCAATTCGTCAAAGTGAATTAGTGCCAGCGGGTGTGCTTTAATGTGATTGGCAATGATGAATTCCAGCCGCGCCAAGCCTACGCCGTCGCAAGGAATTGCTGATAAACCAAAGGCTTCTTCTGGATTCCCGACATTCATTAAAATTTGAGTCCGGGTACGGGGTAAATTCTCGATCGCAGTTTCTTGAATTTCAAAAGGAAGCAAACCGGCATAAACTTTGCCTTCATCTCCTTCCGAACAAGAAACAGTGATTTCTTGCCCGTTTTTCAAGATTTGGGTGGCGTCGCCGGTGCCGACAATGGCGGGAATTCCCATTTCTCGGGCGATAATCGCGGCGTGACAAGTGCGGCCGCCGGAATTGGTGACGATCGCGCTAGCTTTTTTCATAATCGGTTCCCAATCCGGGTCGGTTTTGTTGGTAACTAAAACTTCTCCTGATTGAAATTCAGCGATTCTGTGAACGTCTAAAATCACGCGGGCTTGGCCTTGTCCGATTGATTCGCCAACGGCGCGTCCTTTTGCTAAAACTGCACTGGTACCTTGCAATTTGTAGTTGCGCAAAACTTTAGCAGACTTTTGAGATTGTACTGTTTCGGGTCGCGCTTGGACGATAAACAATTCGCCAGTATTGCCGTCTTTTGCCCACTCAATGTCCATCGGGGTATAAGTTCCGCGCACTTTAGAGTAGTGTTCTTCGATGACTGCGGCCCATTTGGCTAGTTGCAGAATTTCATCATCTTGGATGGCAAATTTATTTTTTTCGGCTGCGATCACGGAGACGTTTTTTGTGTATTTAGAACCGCCGATATCGTAGACCATTTTGAGGGTTTTGCTGCCGAGTCGTTTCTCTAAAATTGGGCGAAAACCTTGTTTTAATGTTGGTTTAAAAACGAAGTATTCGTCGGGGTTGACGGTGCCTTGGACGACGTTTTCGCCTAATCCGTAGGCGGCGGTGACTAATACGGCGTTTTTGAATCCGGTTTCGGTGTCGATGCTGAACATGACGCCGGAGGATGCTAAGTCCGATCGCACCATTTTTTGGACGCCGACTGATAGCGCGACTTCAAAGTGGTCGAATCCCCGCTGTTGGCGGTAGGAAATCGCGCGATCGGTGAATATGGAAGCAAAGCATTTGTGACAGCATTCGAGGACGCCAGCGCAAGCTTGGACGTTGAGGTAGGTTTCTTGCTGTCCCGCGAAACTGGCGTCTGGTAAGTCTTCGGCGGTGGCGGAGGAACGCACTGCTACGTCTGTACTGTCGCCGTAGCGATCGCACAATTTCTCGTAAGCATCCGCGATCGCCGCTTGGAGTTCTCGCGGAAATGGTGTGTCGAGAATCAGTGCCCGCGCTTGCTTGCCTTTTTGGCGCAGGTTCTGCAGATCTTCTACGTCTAAATCGGCAAAAATTTCGCGCAATTTAGCTTCTAAACCTGCCGACTGGATGAAGTAGCGGTAAGCGTATGCTGTAGTTGCAAATCCGCTGGGAACTCTGACTCCTTGGGGGCTTAACTGCTGAATCATTTCGCCTAAAGAAGCATTTTTCCCGCCTACTAATGGGATGTCGGCGATGCCGACTTCATCAAACCACAATACTAAGGATTTTTCTTTGGGAATTAAAACTTGTTTTTCGGGAATTGCTAATTTTTCTAGCATGGCTTTTTTCCTCTCTACTTCAGAGCAGTTAGATACCTAGACAGTCAATAAATTACTGTAGGTTTTTAAATCTTGTTTTATTGCGAAAAATATCTGATTTTTTCCGATGCTGTCTCCAGCCGACTTTTGTTCTCCTCTATTTAAAGAGTATCACTTTTTGGGTAAATAGCAAGAGCTGTGGATAAATTTTATTTGATTGCAAAAAGTAAAGAAATCGTACTAAGGAGTTTCTGTGAGCTATCATAAAAGAAGTGCTAAAAATATGAATAGCGAAGATAGTTCCCACCGCTTTTTTTGCGCTGAGCGCCCAGTCGTGCGGGGATATGGCTCGGATGGTGTTGGTAGCGGAACTCAAGGGCAACAAAGAATGGGTTGCGATCGGGTTTTGGGTAGACCCCGCCCAAAAACCGATACTTGCTTTCCGACAGGAGTCGTGAGCCGACCAAAATTTTAAACCCTAGTTCAAGCTGCCACATTCATCTGTCGAGTAAATCTAAAATCTACTCAAAGGGGCGATAGCCAAAAACAACACAACGCCCAGCAGCTTTGTTTTCTCAAGCAACGGATCTTCTCAAAACCGTAAAAGTTTTATTTCCGATCGGGTTAACCTACTTAGAGCAAAAACACAGTCGCAGAGAGTGCATTGTAGTTGTTAAACCCGAGATTTTTAAGTTTTTTCTGCGGTATGTTGGGGCATTCAATTATTTATATGCTATAATAGCTAACTCGACTGCCTTATGACAAATAGCAAGGTATATGATATCAGTTTTGAGCCCAACCGTAAAGCGAAACGGCTTTAAAGTTCTCCTGGTAGAAGACAATCAAGCCGAAGCCGATTTGATCGAAGAACTATTATTAGAAAAAAATGTCAGTCGAGCAGAACCCCACAAACTGTCAGTACGCTGTACAGACCGTCTCAGCAAAGCGCAGCAACTTTTGAGCGACGAACATTTTGATGTGATTTTACTAGACCTTTCGCTGCCCGACAGCCAAGACTTAAGTACAATTGTCAAAATGCAAGAATACAGCCTAAATACTCCGATCGTTGTACTGACGGGCCGCAACGATGAAGAACTCGCCCTGCAGTCAATCCAAGTAGGAGCTCAGGATTATCTAGTCAAGCGAAAAATCGACAGCGAAGTGTTAATGCGATCGCTCCGCTACGCAGTCGAGCGGCAGTACAACCAAGAAGCTTTGCGTACAAGCGAAGAAAAATATCGCTCGGTTATCGAGAATTCCCTCGTCGGAATTGCCATTATTGCCCCTCCAATTTCCCCATCACAAGCCGAAAACTGCGAGTGGTTGGAAGTTAACGATGCTTTGTGCGATTTGCTGGGATGCGAACGCAAAGAACTTTTGCACGGAAAGTGGGAGCAGTGGGGTTTTCCTGATGACTTGCCGGCCAGTTTAGAACAGTTAAATAAAATTTTGGCAGGGGAAAGCGAAGGCTATGTTTTAGACCAAAGGTGGCGCAAAAAAGACGGAGAAATAGTTTACACTCGAGTTTCCCTGCGCTGTATTCGCCGCCGGGACGGCTCAATCGAGCGGATGATTAAAGTAATCTTGGACGTTAGCGATCGCTATCATTACGAACACAAATTAAAAAGATCAGAAGAGTTTTTCAAGCACACGATTAATGCTAGTCCCGACCCAATTTTTGTCAAAGACGAGCAGCATCGCTGGCTCGTATTAAACGACGCTTTCTGCGAGTTAATGGGAAAACCGCGACAAGAACTGATTGGCAAGTCGGGATACGAATTTTTGTCACCAGCAAAAGCGCAAAGATTTTGCCAAAAAGACGAAGAGGTATTCAGAACTGGCATCGCTGAAGAAACGGAAGAAAAATTCACAGACAGTGCCGGAAAAAAACGCATCATTTCGATTAAGAAAAGTGTATTTCAAGCCACTGACAGCAGTAAAATCTTAGTTGGGACAATTCGAGATGTCACCGAGTACAAACGGCAACAATTAGCTTTGAAAGAGAGCGAAGCTAGATTTCATAAAATGGCGGACAACGTGCCGGGAATGATTTATCAATTCCGCGTCGAGCCGGGGGGTAGAAAGTATTTTACTTACGTTTCTTCGGGCAGCAAGAATCTTTACCAATTAGAAGCAAAAGATATAGAAAATCAGAAAAATTTTGCTTATGAAACAATTCATCCCGATGACCTCACAGGCTTTGAAAACTCGATAAAAAATTCAGCAACGACTCTGCAACCTTGGCAGCACCAGTGGCGGCAAATTATCCAGGGCAAAGTGAAGTGGCTGCAAGGTGCATCGAAGCCAGAAAAGCAAGCTAACGGCGATATAGTTTGGGACGGTTTGGTGATGGATGTCACCGAATTAAAACAAACCCAGCAAGATCGCGATCGATTTTTTAATATCTCGCTGGATTTACTTTGCATTGCAGGTTTTGACGGCTATTTCAAACGCTTAAACCCGGCTTGGTCTAATGTATTAGGTTACAGCAGCGATGAAATGTTAGCCCAACCTTTGGTCGAATTAGTACATCCAGAAGACCGAAAAAAATGTTTGAACCAATTAGAATACCTCAAAAACGGCAGTTCAATTGTCAACGTAAAACTCCGCTATCTTTGCCGAGATGGCAATTATAAATGGCTGTCGTGGACTGCCTCGCCGTTTGCAGAAGAAGGTTTGATTTATGCAGTTGCTCGCGACGTTACATTGAACAAGCAAGCTGAAGCTGAATTGCGCAAGAGCGAAGCCACCAATCGCGCTCTTTTAAATGCGATACCAGACATGATATTTCGCTGTCGGGCCGACGGCACTTTTGTAGACTTCAAACCAGCAAAAGATTTCCAGAATATCCTACATCAAAAAAGAGTAATTGGCAAAAAAGCACAAGACATATTGCCGGCTGCTTTTGTGGAAAAAATCTTATCTGGCAATCAACAAGCGATCGACACGGCCGAAATTCAAGTTGTAGAATATCAAATGCCAGTTAATGGTGAACTTTACGATTTTGAAGCGAGAATTGTTTTCTGCCCCGATGACGAAATTATCGCGATCGTCCGCGACATCACTCAACGCAAACGATCCGAGTCCGCACTCCAGAGGCAAGCAGCAGCAATGGCAGCCGCTTCCGAAGGTATAGCCATAATCGATGCCGGCGGAGAGGTGATTTATTGCAACGCAGCCCGACTAAAAATCTACGGTTACGACTCTCTCGAAGAAATCTTAGGCAAAAGTTGGAAAATCTTCTATGAAGGTGCAGAACTGCAAAGATTTGAGCGAGAAGTTGTGCCGGCTTTAGTGCAGAAAGGTTGTTACAGCACCGAAGCAGTCGGATGCCGCCGCGACGGCTCGAAAGTCCCTATAGATGTTTCCCTGACAATCCTGCCCGACGGGGAAATCATTTGCATTGTTCGCGATATTTCCCAAAGAAAACAAACAGAAGCAGCACTGCGAGAAAGCCAGCGGTTAACTCAACAAATTGCTGAGGCAAGTCCTAATATGTTGTATGTTTACGACTTAATAGAACAAAAAAATATCTATGCAAACGCTTCTCTATACCACATTCTCGGCTATACAGTAGAGGAGATGCAGGCAATCGGACCGTGGATGATTTCAACTTTAATCCACCCGGAAGATGCAATCAAAATACCTGATTATTTACAGCAAGTCGAAACGGGAACGGAAGGGGATATATTTGAAATTGAATACCGAATCAGGCACAAGGATGGTTCTTGGCGCTGGATTGTGAGCCGAGATACTGTATTTGCGAAAACAGCAGATGGGAAGTTAAAACAAATTCTCGGCACGGGAACTGATATTACAGAAAGCAAGCAAGCAGAAGATGAAATTAAGCTGTTGCTGGCAGCAACTCAAGCAATTAGTCAGTCAGCCGATTTTCACAGCGCCCTCCCAGATATCCTGCGGTTGCTGTGCAATGCGATCGGCTGGAATTTTGCGGAAGCTTGGATACCGACTGCTAACGGTACTTTTTTGGAACACAGCGAAACTTGGTACGCTACCGATCGCGATTTAGATAGGTTCGGCCGCGAAAGTAAAAAAATTAGATTCGCCGCCGGAGTGGGAGTACCGGGACGGATTTGGTCAACCCGAAATGTAGAGTGGATTGAAGATATTTCTATAGCCAATAATTATCTTTTTGCTCGATCGCAAATGGCGTCCGCAGTGGGACTCAAAGGTTGTTTCGGAGTGCCAATTCGCGCTACATCAAAGGTGCTGGCAGTTTTAGTATTCTGCAAGCGCGACCGATCGATTATCGAACCGCGTATAGTGGAGTTGGTGAAGGCGGTAGCGATTCAGTTGGGTTCTCAGATTCGGCGCAAACAAGCCGAAGAAAAATTGCGCAAAAGCGAAGAACGCTGGCAGTTAGTTCTCAAAGGTAATCAAGACGGAATTTGGGATCTGAATCTTCAAACAAATGAAGCTTTTCGGTCGGCCCGCTGGCACGAAATTATCGGTTACGCAGAGGGCGAAATTGATAACAGGAACAGCGAATGGATCGATCGCATCCATCCAGACGATCGCTTGCGAGTGCAATCAGCAATTCAAAATTATCTCGACCGCGAAACCCCCAATTACGCCGCCGAGTACCGCTTGCGGTGCAAAGACGGCGGCTACAAGTGGGTGCTCGCCCGGGCCCAAGCAGTGTGGGACGAAGCCGGAAACCCCCTGCGGATGGTGGGTTCGATGACGGATATCAGCGATCGCAAAGCAGCAGAATTAGCTTTGTGGCGGGTGACTCAAGCCGTCGAAAGTACCAGCGACGCGATCGCGATCGCCGACTTGAAAGGCCGGTCTATTTACCACAATCAAGCCTTCATTCAGCGTTACGGCTACACGGTGCAAGAACTCAACGAACTCGCCGATAGCACCCTGCTTTACGTCCGGCCTAAAAATTACAAACAAATCTATAAAAACCTTCGCCAAGGTCGCTCTTGGTGCGGCGAAGTTGCGCTGCAAAATAAGCTCGGTGAAGCTGTTACCGCTCTGGTGCGAGCCGACAGTATTAAAGATATAAATGGCAATTCAATAGGGTTAATTGCAGTGATTACAGACATCACAAAACGCAAAGAATCAGAAGCCACTTTGCGCCAGCAATTAAAACGCGAACAGTTGGCAGTAGCCATGCTAGAACGCATTCGCTCTTCTCTCAATTTAGAAGAAATTCTCACCAAAACAGTCGAAGAAGTGCGGCATTTTCTGCAAGTAGACCGCACTGTTATCTACCAATTCAATCCAGATTGGAGCGGGTTTATCGCTGTCGAGTCGGTGGACGCAAATACCAGACCAATTGTCGGAATGGAAATTTACGACCCCTGTTTTGGGGAAGCCTATGTTACTCTTTACCAAGATGGCAGAATTAGAGCCACAGATAATGTTTACAATGCCGGCCTCACCGACTGCCACTTGAGTTTGTTGACTCGGTTGGATGTGAAAGCGAATCTGGTAGTGCCGATTTTGCAAGGCAAAAACTTGTGGGGGCTGTTAATTGCCCACCACTGCACGGGCCCGCGTCCCTGGCACAAATTGGAGGCAGAGTGCCTGAAACAATTGGGGGTGCAGTTGGCGATCGCCATTCAGCAATCGACGCTATTTGAACAAGCACAAACCGAAATTGCCGATCGCAAACTTGCAGAAGCCGCCCTGCAATTAGCCGCATTAGCCGCCGAATCCGCCAGCCGGGCTAAAAGCGACTTTCTCGCCAACATGAGCCACGAATTGCGGACGCCTTTGAACGGAATTTTAGGATACATTCAATTGCTAAAACTAGATAAGAATTTAACCGCAGATCAGCAGGAAAGTCTCAACAACGTTCACCAGTGCGCCAACCACCTCCTGATGCTAATTAATGACGTTTTAGACCTTTCTAAAATCGAAGCTAGTAAAATGGAACTCTCACCGGCCAACCTGCATTTTCCCAGCTTTGTTAAAAGTATTGTTGATTTGTTCCAGATGCGATCGGCTCAAAAAGGAATTACCTTTAATTACGAGCAGGTGTCGGGGCTGCCTGATGCAGTTTTTGCTGACGAAAAAAGGTTGCGCCAAGTTTTGATTAATTTGCTCAGCAATGCCGTTAAGTTTACTAACAGCGGCAGCGTGACATTTAAAGTCGATTATGTAGAAAATTCACCAGAAGATTATCCTGAAACCAACAGCCCCAATTCGAGTTTAACAGCGGAAGTTGCTACTCAAACAATCAATTTGACCGCGAAGTTAGACGCGCAGCAAATGTCGAACCAGCCGCTGGGAACAAAAGAAGCGCGCGAGGTGATAACAGCAGCAAATACTGGCGATCGCCCCCCTACCGCTAAAATTCGCTTTCAAATCGAAGATACTGGCATTGGCATCGGGCAGAATAAATTAGAAGAAATATTTTTGCCTTTTCATCAAGTCGGCGATCATAACAATTTCGTCGAAGGTACCGGACTGGGACTTTCCATCAGCCAAAAATTAGTCACAATGATGGGCAGCGAAATTCGCGTCCAAAGTACCTGCGGCAAAGGCAGCTTATTTTGGTTCGATCTAGACTTGCCCGCAGTCGCCCAGTGTTCTGAACTCCCCTCGACTCAAGAAAAACGCCGGCTTGTCGGTTTTAGCGGCCGCCAGCGCAAAGTGCTAATCGTGGACGATCGCGAAGTAAATCGCGCCATGCTGCACAGGCTGCTTTCTCATTTGGGGTTTGAAATTGCACAGGCCACAGACGGCGCAGACTGCTTGCACAAAGCACAGGCATTTCTACCGGATCTAATTTTAATGGACTTGCTGATGCCCGTAATGGACGGTTGGGAAGCTACCAGGCGGCTGCGACAGTTGCCGCAATTAAAAGATGCGGTTATCCTTGCTTTGTCCGCTCAGGTTTACGAGACTACCAGGCAAGAGAGCATACTTGCAGGTTGCGATAATTTTCTCACCAAGCCGATTCAAACTAACGAGCTGTTAGAATTATTGCGCCTGCATTTGAGACTAGAATGGATTTACGAAGACGGATCGGAAACCACAAAACTGAAAGCTCAAACTCTCAAAGCATCATCTGAGCTCGCTGCTGCTGACTCAACCATGGTGTCTCCTGCGTCAGAGTCACTCTTGGGCTTGTTAAGATTGGCTGCAATGGGCGATATTGAAGCTATTCTGGAGGAAACGACTAAACTCGAACATTCTGACTCGACATTAGTGCCTTTCGTTCATCACGTGCGCCAACTTGCTAAAGGATTTCAGCTCAAGCAAATTCGAGATTTTTTGAAGCAACATTTGTCGTAAAATTGACAGTAGTTAACAGACAACTCAAAATCAGTTAAATCTCACATATTCCACCATTTTCAATAACGGGTTCTTCGACCCGTAAAGCGACAACTTAATTTGCTTGTGGGGCGGTCACTCGCAGCCAGCCCCTAAAAGGGTTATTCCAAATAGAAGCATCTACGAAGCAACTGGGTTTCTAGATATGCAGAAAATGCCTTGAATCCGATTGAAAGTCACAACCTACAACTCAACACTCAAGAAAGTGAATGTTTCCCTTGAATATGAACGATAAGAATTCCGAAAGAAGCATCATACTAATTGTTGATGACAACCAAACAAATCTCGACGTACTTTTTGAGTTGTTAAGGAATTACGGGTTTAAAGTATTAGTGGCTCTAGATGGCGAAAGTGCGATCGAGCAAATTGAATACATTCATCCAGACTTGATTCTTTTGGATATCATGATGCCGGGAATTGACGGTTTTGAAACTTGCCTGCGTTTGAAAGCAGACCCGTCAACGCAAGACATTCCCATCATATTCATGAGCGCCCTTTCCGACACGCTTGACAAAGTAAAAGGCTTTCAGACAGGAGCCGTTGACTACATCACTAAGCCTTTCCAGCACGAAGAAGTGTTGAGCCGCATTCAAACTCATTTGACAATCCGCAGCTTACAAAAAAAACTCGAAGAAAAAAACCTCGAACTTGCCCACCTCAACCAAAACCTAGAAAGACTTGTCGAACAAAAAACCAAGCAATTGATCGACCAGGAAAAGACAGCCATCATCGGACGTTTGACCCAGGGAATGGTTCACAACCTCAAAAGTCCGCTGCAAGTGATCCAGACTAGCGTCGATTTGATTGAAACAAAAGCCACAAAAATTCAAGAAGACTCTCTATTTAATTATACTAAGTATATTTTTCAAGCGGTCACAAAAATCAATCAGATCATGGACACTCTGATGATGAAAAGCAGAAAAGAGCAAAAGCAAGATTTGCACCCTGTGAATATCAACGATTTAGTGCAGCGAGAAATTCAGCTATTGGAAGGCAATCTGTATTTTAAAAATAAGATCAGGAAAAAATACTTTTATGACGAAGAAATTCCCAGTATTCCATTAATTTATTCTTATATTTCTCAAGTGTTTTATAACTTAATTAACAATGCAATGGATGCTATGTGGGAAAAGAAAAGCAGGGAACTAACTATCGTGACTCGCCAAGACGAATCGAACATATACATGGATATTGCAGATACGGGATGCGGTATATCACCTGAAGATTTGTCAAAACTTTTTGACCCTTTTTACACCTCAAAGCCGCCTAAAGGGGAGGAAAAAACCGACGGAGAACCGACAGGAACTGGGCTAGGACTTTATACCTGTATTGAACTTTTAAAACCTTTTAACGGTGAGATTGCTATTAGCAGCAAAGTCGGCCAAGGCAGCGTGTTTACAGTGGTACTGCCCAAACAGCAGACAACTTAATCGAATAAACTCAGCAAAATTGTGTCCGGTTAGACAACCGTAATTAAGTTCGTAATTAGGTTATTAGTAAGGAATGCAAGTCTTGATGCCTCCCGAAAGAGAAGACGAAAGTCCTCACTACAAACCGATTACTCAACAGTAATGATTCTAAGTTTCTAGTAAGGAATTTCGTCCGGATTCATCCTTACTATTTTGCTTTTCCCCTTGCTATTTCCCTGCCAAAGGTTGTAAATTAAAACAGAGTGGAGTTGCAATATCGGTAAGAGTATGATAATTTTGGGCCACTAGGTTTGGGGCCAGGCGGACAACTTGCAGCGAACAACTCAATTCTACAAATAAATCGGGGCGGTCTGCAAGCACCCGGCCCACCCTAAAGCCTGCGCTTTAAGTTACCCAATAATGAGCTAGGTAACTCCCTCCGCTGCTGATTTTTTTATTACTAAAAAATAGCAAAAGGATACCAGTAAAAAAATGCCACTTTATACAACAGCCAAACCGCGATAGTCATCAGTCATTCCAAATCTAAAATCTAAAATATAAAATCTAAAATGGTATGACATCTGTTTTTGAGTCAACTTTAACGCCTGCTTGCTTGAAAGTTCTTTTAATAGAAGACTGTGCAGAAGATGCAGAACTCATTCAAGAACTGCTGTCAGAGCGCCGACTGGGACAATCAATTGATTTGACGAATGTAGTTAGCCTCCGGGAAGCTATAAAATTTTTAAGCTGCGAGATTTTTGATGTAATTTTATTAGACCTTTCACTTCCTGACAGCCCAAAACTTAATACTCTTGTCCGGCTGCAAGATTGCGGTATAAATATTCCGATCGTCATTCTGACAGCCGCCGATGACGAAGAACTGGCCCTCGAGTTAATTGCCGCCGGCGCCCAAGATTATCTGGTGAAAAGACAAGTAGACAGCCGGCTGCTGGTGCGGACCCTCAGGTGCGCGATCGCCCGCCATAAACGGCAAGCAGAATGGCAAAAAAGTCAAGAAAAATACCAGCAGGTTGTTGACAATATCAAAGCAGTAGTTTTTGAAACAAATACTGCTGGCAATTGGACTTTTCTCAATCCGGCTTGGACGAAAATTACCGGATTTACCGTTGATGAAAGCTTAGGAACTTCTTGTTTGAGTTACATTCATTCTGAGGAGCGATACCAATATTTAAATTCGTTTAGAGGTCTGGGAAAACATCAAGAAACATCCTGCTGCTATCAAATTCGATATCTTACCAAAAATGGCGAAGTTCGCTGGGTGGAAGTGCAAGAATTTTTGATGTTTGCCGGGAACGGCGCGGTGCAGGGGACGACAGGAACTATCAACGATATTACAGATAAAATTTTAGCACTCTCAGAACTCGAAGCTAGTAAAAAGTTTTTGAATTATACCATCGATGCAGTTGCCGACCCAATTTTTGTCAAGGACGAACAGCACCGCTCGATACTGTTAAATGATGCTTTTTGCAAGCTAATCGGCAAGCAGCGCGAGGAACTGCTGGGCAAATCGGATTACGACTTTTTCCCTAAACAAGAAGCTGAAATTTTTTGGCAGAATGACCAACAAGTGTTTAGGACGGGGGAAGAAAACGCGAGCGAGGAAATATTTACGGACGCCAGCGGTGCAAAGCACATTCTGTCTACAAAAAAAACCGTCTTTGAAAATACCGACGGCCGTAAAATTCTCGTGGGTATAATTAGAGATATCACTCTGGATAGGCGCAAACAATTAGCCCTGCAAGAAAGCGAAGCTAGACTGCGGCAACTTGCTGCCAATTTGCCTGGAATAATTTATCAATTTCGGCTCTCAACCGACGGTAAAAAATCTTTTCCTTACATTTCTTCTGGCAGTCGCGATTTATATGAATTGGAACCAGAAAATATTCAGCAGAATCCCGAACTTATTTTTAGTTGTATTCATCCAGACGACCGCCGAAAAATAGAAGAATCCCTGGCTGTTTCTGCGGCAAATATGCAGCCCTGCCAGCAGGAATGGCGCGCGATTGTGCCGTCGGGAAAATTTAAGTGGATGCAAGGGGTTGCGAGACCGGAACGAGTTGATTGTCCTACTGAAATAGGGCAGGAAGGGGATATAGTTTGGGAAGGTATGGTGCTGGATATTACTAATTTAAAACAGACAGAAGCAGCTTTTCGGGAGAGCGAAGCAAGATTTCGATCGCTCGTTGAGAATATCCCCGGCGCTATCTATCGTTGCCTGTGTGACGCTGAGTGGACGATGGTATTTATTAGCGATGAAATTGAGGCAATTAGCGGCTATCCTGCTGGGGATTTTATTCGCAACAACCGCTTGAGTTTTGCCAGCATCATCCATGAGGCAGATACTGAAATGGTCTATCGAGAAGTCAACGCAGCGGTAGAGTCGAGACAGCCGTACCATCTAGAATACCGGATTGTTCGCGCTGACGGCGCGGTGCGGTGGATGTCGGAAAGAGGCAGGCCGACTTACAATCTAGAAGGGTTGGTTGTGTGGCTCGACGGAGCGATTTTTGATATTACCGCTCGCAAACAAGCCGAACTGACTCTGTGCCTGGTAACTCAAGCTGTAAACAGCGCTAGCGACGCGATCGCGATCGCAGATTTGGACGGCTGTTCAATTTATCACAATCAAGCATTTATTCAGCGCTACGGCTATACAGTTGATGAACTAAATAATGCCGGCGGCCCAGCAGTAATGTACGCCAAATCTCAAGATTTGAGAAAGTTATTTAGGCTGCTGCGGAAAGGTTTGTCCTGGAGCACTGAAATTGAACTCAAGGCTAAAAATGGCGAAATTCAAGAAACTCAATTGCGAGCTGACTGCATTAAAGATAGCGCCAGTCAACCAATAGGAATGATGGCGATAATTGCCGACCTCACAGAACTAAAACGCGCCGAATCGGCATTAAAACTCAGTCAAGAGCGTTTGCTGTTGGCGGTTTCCGGCAGCTCCTTGGGGCTGTGGGATTGGAATATAGCTACGGGCGAAACTTATTTCGACCAGCATTGGAAATCAATGCTAGGTTACGAAGAAACTGAAATTGAAAATCACATCCAAGGTTTGGAAAGTTTGCTGCATCCCGAAGACCGACCGAAGGTAATGGAATCTTTACATTCCTATTGGGAAGGTAGCACCGATATCTATGAAGTTGAATTTCGGCTGCTCAACAAAGCGGGAAATTGGCAGTGGATTATGGCGATGGGCAAGGTAGTCGAGTACGACGAATGGGGTGGGCCGTTGCGGATGACAGGCACTCACAAAGATATCAGCGCCCGCGTTGCAGCAGAAGCCGAAAAAACTCAGTTGATCGCATCTCTGCAACAACTTGCCGACCAGTTGCAAGCAGCGCAAAAAATAGCCCGCATCGGCAATTGGGAATTCGATATTGAGGCAGGAATTATTACTTGGTCTGAGGAAATGTTTCGAGTTTACGGTCGAGAATTGAATCGGCCGCCGACAATGGAAGAACTTTTTGAGCAAATTCATCCCGATGACAAAGAAAGATTTAGAGAAGTTGTGCAACAGGTAGTGACTGAAGGGACAGCTTACGATATCGACCACCGCATCTATTTTCCATCAGGAGAAATCAGGCACGTTAACGGTAAAGGACAAGCTGTTAAAAATGAGCTTGGTCAGGTGGTGCGGCTGTTTGGCACGGCAATGGACATTACCAATCGCAAACAAGCAGAAATTGCTTTGCAAGAAAGCGAACATCGATTTCGAGCTGTATTTGAACAAGCGGCGATCGGCATTGTTAAACTGTGGCGGGACGGTCAATTTTGGAATGCAAATCAAGGCTTTTGCAATATTGTCGGATACTCACAAGTGGAACTGAAAACGCGAAATGTTGAAGATATTTCTCACCCGGAAGATGTCGCAGCAGATGTCGAGTCGCGCGACAGACTGTTAGCTGGGGAAATTTTGAATTATTCAATTGAGAAACGCTTTGTTCGCAAAGACGGTTCATTTGTTTGGACTAATATGACTGTATCTTTAGTGCGGGATGCGTTTGGGGAACCGAACTATGTAATTGCTGTGATTGAAGATATTAGCGCTCGCAAACTTGCCGAGGCTATCTTGCGCCAGCAATTAAAGCGAGAACGTCTGGTGGCAGGGATGCTGGAACGTATTCGCTCTTCTCTCAACTTAAAAGAAATCTTGACCAAAGCTGTTGCTGAAGTACGGCAATTTTTGCAAACAGACCGGACAATCATTTATCGGTTTAATCCCGATTGGAGCGGTTTTGTAACTGTAGAGTCGGTGGGCAAAAATTGGCTGTCAGTTGGGGGAATAACTATTAATGATTCCTGGTTTGAAAACCGCTATGCTTCTGCTTGCGAACAGGGTCGCACTGTAGCTGTAGATGATATTTACAAAGCCGGTCTTTCCCAGTGCTACATTAATTTATTAAGTCAATTTCAGGTACGAGCTAATTTGGTAGTGCCGATTTTGCAAGGCGAGAAGTTGTGGGGGCTATTGATTGCCCACGAGTGCGCGGGCAGCCGTCGCTGGCTAGAAATTGAGGTCGAGTGTCTCAAACAAATTAGCGTGCAGTTGGCGATCGCGATCCAGCAATCGATGCTGTTTGAGCAAGCACAAATTGAAATTGCCGATCGCAAACAAGCCGAGTCAGCTTTGCAGGAATCGGAAGCCCGAGAACGTTCAAAAGCGCTAGAGTTAGAAGCAGCTATTAACAAACTCAGAACCACTCAAGCTCAGCTTGTTCAGAATGAAAAAATGGTGAGTTTGGGTCACTTAGTTGCTGGTGTCGCTCACGAAATTAATAACCCCGTCAGCTTTATTCACGGAAATCTCACTCCGGCTCGCAATTACACTTTAGATTTGCTGGAATTGATTAAAGTTTACCAGCATTACTGCCCTCATCCTCCGGCCCAAGTCTTGGATAAAATTAATGAAATAGACTTGGATTATATTGCTGAGGATTTCCCGAAATTGTTTAATTCGATGCAAGTAGGAACCGAGCGAATTGTCGAGATAGTGAAATCGTTGCGCAACTTTTCCCGCTTGGACGAGTCCGCTGGCAAATCGGTCAACATTCACGAGGGAATTGATAGCACTTTGATGATTTTGCAAAATCGGTTAAAACCTCACAGCAGCCATCCGGGGATTAAGATAGTTAAAGATTACCAACTATTACCGCAAATTGAATGTTTTCCCGGCGAGTTGAATCAGGTATTTATGAATATTTTGATTAATGCGATCGATGCTTTGGAAGAACGGGACAAGCAGCGTCCGATCGAGGAGTGCGATCGACATCCCAGCACGATCGCTATTCGCAGTTATCAGGCTGCTGCGGGCTTCGTAACGGTATCTATTGCGGACAACGGGCGGGGGATACCGGAGCCGGTGCTATCGAGGCTGTTTGACCCGTTTTTCACGACTAAACCTGTGGGCAAGGGGACGGGTTTGGGACTGTCGATTTCTCACTCGATTATAGTCGATCGGCACGGCGGACGATTGAGCTGTATTTCGACACCCGGAGAGGGAGCGGAGTTTTTGATTGAAATTCCAGTGCGATCCAATTTAACTGGTACGAACTCAAATTTGGGGGGATAATACCGTTTTCGATTTTCGATTGTCGATTCGGAATGACTGATGATTATCATGGTTTGGAGTACGGGCAGGGCCGGCAGTTCCCTTATTTTTTTATGCTATAAATTAGCACTTGGTAAGGGATAATTGGGAATCGGTAATGGGTAATTGGTAATTGGCAAGAAAGTCAAGAACAATCTATGACCTCTAGCGTGCGCCACAACCCCCAGATAAAATTCAGGGATTTTTATCAATATTCATCGGCGTTTAATGTACTCAGCTCGCACTCTATATTCAGCCATTGCCAACAAGTTTTATGGCGCTGGCACGAGTCTATTTATGTGCGCGGTGCTACGTTTATTCTGCGCGATTTATGTGACGCTTGCACAAATCAATCTCACCTTGATATATTAGTTGGGAAAAGCTGAGATTTTTTGATAGTTAATTGCGACGTATAATAACAATAAAAATAGCAACTGTCAACTTACGATTTGTAAATTTATGACCCGTTCTACAAGTGAAACTCAACAGCCCAAACAAGCGCCGATCGCCAGTTTCTCCGGTGCGACCGAAAATTGCTGGCGCGACTGGGCCGACCGCATCCCAGTAATGCTGTGGATCGCAGATGCAGAGAGCGGTTGCACTTACTTTAATTTCCAGTGGGCAGAATTTACTGGGCTGACTGAAGAACAAATTTCTGCGGAGGGTTGGACGGCAAACATTCATCCTGACGATTTAGACTCTTGGGAACAAATGTATCGGAATGCTTGGAATTTAAACTCTAAATTTAAGCGAGAATATCGGCTAAAAAGAGCTGACGGGGAGTATCGGTGGATCGAGGAGACAGCAGTTCCTAAATTGACGCCAGCAGGTGAATTTCAAGGATCGATCGGCACGGCGACAGATATCAGCGATCGCAAAACAGCCGAAATCGCCCTGCAACAAGCACATAAAATTGTAGAAGCGAACTTAAATCGGTTTGACTTAGCAGTCAGGGCATCTTTTGACGGCATTTGGGATGCGCCGATTGTTTCGGAAGACGTGTTTAACCCGCAAAATCCGGTGTATTGGTCGCCCCGCTTTAAAGAATTGCTCGGTTATGAAAGCAGCGAGTTTGAAAATGTTTTAGGTAGCTGGATAGCGCGAACTCATCCAGAAGATGTCGAGCGGGTATTGGCAGCAATATCCGCTCACTTAGAACAAAGAATCCCTTTCAAAGATATAGAATATCGGATGCAAAAAAAAAGTGGCGAATACATTTGGGTAGCAGCTCGCGGACAAGCAATTTGGCACGATAGTGGCAGGCCGCTGAGATTCGCCGGTTCTATTCGAGACATTAGCGATCGCAAAAAAGTACAAGAACAACTCCGCTCTCAAGAACAGTTTTTGCGCAGTATTTATGACGGTATTGACCAAATAATTTTTGCGATCGATGCAGGGGCTGACGGCGAATTTCGGTATGCCGGTTTGAACCCTCTCGGCAAGCGAATTCTGGGCATCAGGGACGATAGCGAGTGGTGCGGCAAAACTCCCGAAGCTGTATTTGGCGAGGAAGTCGGAACCATGCTGCGGCAAACTTATATCAGTTGCGCGCGATCGCAAAATTCCGTTACTTCCGAACAATGCTTGCAGTTCCAAGGAGCAGAGACTTGGTGGCTAGTTACCCTAACTCCGCTGCGGGACGAAGCAGGCAGAATCTATCGAATTATCGGCAACTCCAAAGAAGTTACCGAGCGCAAAAAAGCTGCAGACGAACTATTAGAATATCAGCGAAAACTCGAAGAAAGTCAAAGAATTGCTCATATCGGTAACTGGGAATTCGACCTCATTACTGGCGAGATTACTTGGTCGGATGAATTGAAAAGAATTTTTGCTTTACAACCAGAAGAGCCAACACCAAGTTATGCAGATTTTTTGCAAAAACTTCATCCCAACGATAGAAAACGCTTTCAAAAAACTATAAAGCAAGCGATCGCGTGCCGCCAACCCTACGAAGTTGACCACCGCATTTACCGTTCCGACGGAGAAATGAGATATCTGATCGGTTGGGGGCAAGTCTTGCAAAACCAGCAAGGCGAAGTCGTAAAATTATTCGGAGCTGCGATCGATATTACCGAGCGCAAACAAGCAGAATTGGAACTGCAAGTCAGCCAAAAACGCCTCCGCGCCGTTGTCAACAATGCACCCATAGTTTTATACTGCATTGACCGCTACGGCATATTTACGCTTTCTGAAGGAAAAGGCTTAGAACCTTTAGGACTTAAGCCCGGACAAGTAGTTGGCTTATCAGTGTACGAATTCTACAAAGATTATCCCGAAATTATTGAAAATATTAACTTTATCTTAGCAGGCAAGGAAAGAATTTGGTCTTCTGAACTCAAAGGTCACATTCATGAAAATCGCGCGACACCAATATTAGATGAAAAAGGACAAGTTGCAGGATTAATTGCTGTTTCCATTGACATTACAGAGAGGGCGCGGGTTGAAGAAGCTCTGAGACAAAGCGAAGCAAAGCTGCGCCTAATTCTCGAAAATATGCCAGTAATGCTGAGCGCTGTTGATGCCGATCGCAATATCATAGTCTGGAACCGAGAATCTGAACGAGTCCTGGGTTACAGCACCGCAGAACTTGTCGGCAACCAGCAAGCAATACAACTGCTCATGCCAGATGTTAACTACCGTCAAAAAATCTTTAGAAAAGTTGTAGAGTTCGGTCATAACTTTCGAGATTTAGAAGTAGAAATTCAGGCTGCTGACGGCAGCGTCAAAACAATTGCTTGGTCGAATGTTTCTGCTGATTTTTCCGTTCCAGGGTGGGATTTTTGGGGAATCGGTGTCGATGTTACGGAGCGAACCGCAGCAGAATTAGCCCTGCGAGAATCGGAAGCGCAACTGAGAGAACAAGCAGCGCAATTAGAAATGGCTTATCACGCGCTTACCAATACTCAAGCGCAGCTCGTGCAAAGCGAAAAAATGTCTTCTTTGGGTCAATTAGTTGCGGGAGTTGCTCACGAAATTAACAATCCTGTCAGCTTTATCTTTGGCAATATCAGCTATGCCAAAGATTACACAAATGATTTGTTGAGGCTTCTCGAACTTTACCGCGCAGCGTACCCAGAACCCACGGCAGAAATTCAGGCAGAACTTGAGGAAATTGAGTTAGAGTTTATCCAAGAAGATTTGCCGAACCTGCTGGATTCAATGGCAGTTGGAGCAGACCGCATTCAGGAGATTGTCAAGTGTTTGCGCACTTTTTCGCGTCTGGACGAAGCAGCTTTTAAGGCTGTGAATTTGCACGAAGGAATTGACAGCACTTTGATGATTATTGCTCACCGTTTGAAGCCGCAAGGAAATAAACCCGCTATTGCACTAATTAAAGAGTACGGCAATTTACCGCAAGTTGAATGTTACTCGGGTCAATTGAACCAAGTGTTTATGAATTTGTTGATTAATGCGATCGATGCTGTAGAAGAAAGGGAAAGAAGTTTCCCACCGGCCGGGGATAGCTCGCCAGTTCCTAGAATTAAGATTCGCACGGAAGTTGTGGAGGGCGAACGGGTGAAAATTGCGATCGCCGACAGCGGTACCGGCATTCCCGAGTCTATGCAGCAGCGCTTGTTCGACCCATTTTTTACCACGAAACCCGTCGGCAAAGGAACGGGATTGGGATTGGCTATTAGTTACGAAATTGTCGTAAAAAAACATCAAGGAAAATTGCTGTGCAATTCAGAATTAGGCATTGGTACGGAGTTTGTCATCGAAATACCAATCCGCCAATTGCAAGCAGAAGAAAACTTGTGAGTTATAAGTTGCTCTCGTGTCTGGTAAAATAACTATTATAACGTTTGTAGTGACCGCAGACATGATATTACCAATTACCAATTACTTTCAAATTTTAGATAAAAAGCGGGGAAGATTCCGATTTGCTGCTAGCGTGACAAATGCGATTTTTGCCTTCGGTTTTGGCTTGATAAAGGGCGCTGTCAGCGCTCCGAATTAGGGTGTCGCGAGATTCGCCGCCAGAAGGAATCGCCGTAGCAATGCCGCAACTGAGGGTAACGTAGGGGCAGATCGACGATCGCGCGTGGGGCAGTTTCAAGCTGGCGATACGGTCGCAAATTTTCTGGGCGACAGCCTTTGCCCCTTCGGCGGTAGTGTTGGGCAGCACTACGGCAAATTCTTCGCCGCCGTAGCGGGCTGCCAGATCCCCAGCCCGCTTGACAGCTTTGGCAATCGCCGCAGCAACTTGGCGCAAACAATCGTCGCCGCCGAGGTGACCGTAAAACTCGTTGTAAAGTTTAAAAAAGTCGATGTCAAAGATCATTAAAGACAGCGGCAGTTCCTCTCTTGCCAACCGCCGCCACTCTAACATCAAAACGCGATCGAAGTGGCGGCGGTTGGCAATGCCCGTCAGTCCGTCAGTAGTTGCCAGTTGCTGCAATTTTTGATTGGCTATTGCTAGCTGGCGGTAAAGTTGAGATTGTTCGATCGCGATCGCCACTTGATTTGCTAAGTGCTGTAAAAAATCTATTTCCCACTGCTGCCATTCCCTGACACCGCTGCAATTGTATGCTGTCAGCATTCCCCACAAAGTATTGCCATTTTCTGCGATCGAATCCGGCGCACTTGAAACCTGCACCTGCGGTTTACCTGTCGCCGGCTGCCAGATATAACTTTCGGCTGCATCTTCTGTTGTTTCTTCTTCCCAAACAGTGTTTTCTAATCTTTGGTTTACCGTTTCCCAGTCGCCAGATTGCCAAATTGGAACGCTTACAACTGCTGTCATTTCACAATCTGCCAGCAATTCTTTGCAACTGCCAGCCAAGTCCGCAGCGCTGACATCTGCTATTGCTTGTACCGACTGGGATTCGACCAAAACAAAGCATGACACCGCCAAAGCAGCACTAATATTTTGGTTGTCAACATAACCCAATGGCAAACCGTCACCTGCGACGATCGCACCTTTTTGCTCTTCCGCGTCGAATTGAGACGCCCCATCCTGACAGCGATAAATTAAAACGCGGTCTGTTTTGAGAAATTGGCGCACTTCTGCGACGGTACTTTGGAGAATGCTTGCCGTGTCTATTGAGGATCGAATGTGTTCGATCATTTTGCCCAACAGCCGCTCTCGGAGGGCCTGCTGCCGCAATTGTTCTTCGATTTGCTGGCGTTCGATCGCGTAATGGATTGCCCGCACCAGCAGAGTTCTGTGAAATCTTCCCTTTACCAAACAATCTTGAGCGCCCGATCGCAATACCGACAGGGCCGTATTTTCATCGTTGATATCTGTCAGCACCACAATTGGCACTGTGGGCGATCGGGTTTTCAAGACCGAGATCGCCTCCCTTCCCTCCAAGCTGTCTGACACTGAAAAATCTAATAGTATGGCGTCAAATTTTTCTGCTTCCAGACACGCGAGTCCTATCTCCACAGATTTAACAGTTTGGAGGCGAAATAGAGATTCGCAGAATGACCCTAAAAGGTCTTGGATCAGCATCGAATCTGCGAGGTCTTCCTCAATCAACAAAATCTTCAGAGATTGGTTACGTGTTAACACAACTATAGCGTTGGGAGCGGGTTGAAGGAAACTTTTTAGTTTTGAGAGCGATACTTGCGATCGGGCCAATATGTCGGTTTATCAAATTCGCTCTACACTCAAACTATCGATCTAGCCCTGAATTAAAGCTTACTGCTCCGGCGGGAGCGAAACTATTTCAAACCAATACTGACATAAAGTCTTCATTACTTCAACCAATCCTTCAAAAGTGACTGGTTTGGATATGAAAGAATTAGCACCCAAACGGTAGCAAAGCAATATATCTCCGCTGCGGTGCGAAGTTGTTAAAATCACAACCGGAATTTGTTGTAAGTCGGGGTCAGATCTGATCGAAATTAGTGTTTCTCGCCCGTCAAGCCGCGGCATATTCAGATCCAAAAGTATCAAGTCGGGCCGATGCCAATTCCTGCTGCCAGTATATTGACCGCGACGGTACAAATAGTCTAGCACTTGTTCTCCATTTTCCACAAATTCGCTCCTAATTGCTAATCGAACTTCTCGCATTGCTTCCTTCACCAAAAAGCGCGTGTCCTCGTCATCGTTGGCTATTAAAAGAGTAAAATTTTTCTTTTTATAATTCACGGCTTTGCCTCGCGACCAACAGATTTTGTGAGGTGGCGGGACTTGGATCGGTGTCTGAGCGCCTGCAAAGCATCTGTTGCCATCATCCGCCAAATCTGGCTGAGAACAATAAGTTTGTGTTGCAGCAATTTCCCGTTTTGCTTGATTCGCAAAATTTTTGCACTAATGCTTGTTTCAATTAGCAGTCTGTCCGAGAACCTGCCAACTGCAAAGACATCACAAATTATTGTCCGCGAACTACTAGGGAAACTACTGAATCCCAAAGCAAGATGCTCTGGATAAAGTTGAAAAAAACTGACAAGTCTTACGGGCACCGCTGATTGTTAAGTTGTATAAGGATCGAGCTAATAGATTTATAGTGATAGATTTTTAGATGTATGTCATCAGTGAATATGCTACAGTTTATGCACCGTTGTGTAAAGAAAAGATAAAGATATTTAAAGCTTAAGTAAAACAGTTTCAAAAAAGAATGCAACTTTAGGCAAGCTTCAAACCCTAGCAGTCATCAATCATTGCCAGTTCTTCAATTCTTTAATCTCAAATGGTATAAATGACTGCTGACTTCTGCAAGCGGACTGCTGGCTTCACTTTTGTTCTAGAATAGAAAAATAAAAAGTCGAGCCTCGATGGGGTTGTGATTCTACCCAAAGGCGACCGCCGTGCCGATCGACAATTTTTTGACAAATCGCTAAACCGATACCCGTTCCCGAATACTCTTTTTGGGTGTGCAAGCGCTGAAAAAGCTGAAAAATTCGCGGATGGTACTGTTCGGCAATCCCAATACCGTTGTCCTGCACCGAAAACACCCAATTATCGCCCTGACGCGAAGCGCCCACCTGCACCACCGGCGCATCGCTGCTGCGGTACTTAATGGCATTGCCAATTAAATTTTGAAACAGTTGCAGCAGTTGAAAACTATCACCTCTTACCCTTGGCAAATCGCCCCTAGTAACAGAAGCTTGATTTTCCCGGATGGCCAACTGCAAATTAGCACAAGCATCCTCAAAAACCCGATTGCAATCTATCAGCTCAAAAGGTTTCTGACTGCGACCGACCCGCGAATACTCCAGCAAGTCATCAATCAGCGCCTGCATCCGCCCGCAAGAATTAACAATATTGCGGATAAATTTATTCCCTTGGGCATCAAGTTGGTTGTGATAGCGTTTTTCTAATATTTGAGCGTAGCCGGAAATCGTGAGCAAAGGCGCTTGCAAATCGTGAGAAGCCACGTAGGCAAACTGTTCTAGTTCGGCATTAGAACGAGTTAATTCTTGAGCGTAACGGGTTTGAGTGTCTAAACTCGCTTGCAGCAGTTCTTGTACCAGCTTGCGTTTGGAAATATCCTGGATCGCACAAATCAAATACTGCGGCGTCCCCTCGGCATCGCGCATTGCCGAAACAGTAACATTTGCCCAGCGCACTTCCCCATCTTTGCAGATCAAACGTTTTTCCCTAGAAAAAGTTTGAATCTCCCCGGATAACAGCAAGCGCAGGTTTTCTCTGTCAGCTTCGATGTCATCCGGCTGAGTAATTGCCTGGAAATTTTGCTGTAACAATTCCGATTCTGCATAGCGGACTATTTGGCAAAAGCCGGGATTTACACGCATAAATTGACCGCCAAGCCCGGTTTTAGCTATGCCGACTGCCGCTTGCTCGAATATCGCGCGGAAGCGTTCTTCGCTTTCTCGCAGGGCAATTTCTGCTAGTTTGCGATCGGTGATGTTGCGAAAAGTTACTGCCACACCATCGTTTAATTTGACCGCAACAATGTGCAGCCAACCACTTGTATCTCCATCGTGTTCGTAATAAAATTCTTGGTCTACAGTTGCTCCTGTTTCTACTACAGAAACATACAAATCAAATAACCCGTTTTTGCGAAGTTCGGAAATTTCAGCCAATAAATTCTTGCCAACTATCTCTTTTAATGGCAGACCCGAAATTTTTTCGGCGGCAGGGTTGATCAACAGCCACTGAAAATTCACAATATTTCCCTGACTGTTGCGGACGGCAGAATAAGCCACCACACCGTCTAAGGAACTATTTAATATGCTAGCAAGCAGCGACTGCGACTGTTGCAGTTGAGCGTTTTGCTCTTTTAGTTGCTGTTGCAGTTTTTGCAAGCCGACTTGCTTGTCGATGCGCGCTAAAACTTCTTCTACTTGAAATGGTTTAGAAATATAGTCAGCACCGCCAACTCGAAAAGCTTGTAATTTATCGTTAATGTCATCTAATACGCTTAAAAATATCACGGGAATTTGTTCAGTTTCCGCTGTCGATTTCAGTCTACGACAAACTTCATAACCGTTCATTTCCGGCATTCTAATGTCGAGCAAAATTAAATCGGGGCAATGGGTAATCGCAGCATTCAACGCCAGTTGACCGCAAATAGCTCGGTAAACTTGATACCCCTGGGCTGTTAGCAGTTTGGATAAGAACCGCAGATTCCTCGGTTGGTCATCAACCACCAATACTTTAATTTCGCTATTATCCATTTATTTTAAACTCGCTTGAGTTAAATCCATTATCTTGTCGAGTCGGTAATCAGCAAGCAAATCTTTTAAAGCCTCAGCTAAAGTTGGATGACTTTCCCAGATGCGATCGACAATTTGAATCGCCAGCTCTTCATTAACATCACTAACTGCGTCGTAGAGTTCCTGCACCCAATGGTGAGGCATCTCGGCCAGCAGCCTCCGGAAAAATGAATCTGGTTTTTCGCTAACAAAATAACGGCGTAAAGCCCCCGCTCCCTGTGGGGGGAACTCTTGATAAATATAGCGCACTCCCAAGTAGCAAGCCATCTTATCAAAGAGGATGAGTTCTTGAAAAGGTTTCCGCACAAAATCGTCGCAACCTGCGGCGATAATTTCGGCTTTTGTTTCCTCAAAAGTGCTAGCAGTCAGAGCAATAATTACAGTTCGTGGCTGAGTTTGTTTCTCTTTAGCTCTAATTTGTCTGACAGCTTCAAAAGCGTCCATTAGTGGCATTCGCGTATCCAGCCAAATTAAATGAGGCTGCCAACTTTCCCACAGTTCAACAGCTTGGCGGCCGTTTTCCGCTTCTTGGACTTCAAAACCAATTGGTTGCAACATTTTCACCAGCAGCAGCCGATTTTCTTGATTGTCGTCAACTACTAAAATCCGATAAATAGGTTGGTTTGCTTCTAGTCCGATCGCCCGCTGCAGTGTCGCGACTGTTATTTCAGACGAAATAGCGGGACATACTCTGATATTAAATTGAAAACTGGTTCCCTCACCTAAAACACTTTTTACCCCAATATCCCCGCCCATTATCTGCACATATTTTTTAGTAATTGTCAAACCCAATCCCGTACCCTCTGCCACTTTTTTCCCCGCTTCTGTTTGCACGAAAGCATCAAATAAAGTATCAATTTCTGGTGCTGCTATGCCAACTCCTGTGTCTTCAACTTCAAAAAAAATTAAACATTCTTCGACAGAGGTAGAGTTATGATAAATCTCCGATTCTGCCGGTTCCGGCTGCTTGCCTGCCACGCTCACGCGCAGCCAAATGCTGCCGCCGTCGATAGTAAACTTTATGGCATTTCCCAGCAGGTTAATTAAGCAGACGCGGAGCTTTTTTTCATCAGTTTTTATATATTGGGGAACATTCGCCTGCACGGAAAATCTCAGTTGCAATTTTTTGGTTTCAGCTTTGATCTGAAACATTTCTTCGAGAGTGTCCAGGAGTTGATAAAGGTCAAAGCTGCGTTCATCTAAGCTAATTATCCCTGCTTCTATTTTTGACAAGTCTAAAACATCGTTAATTAGTTCCAGCAAATGTTGACCGCTGCGGTTAATAATTCGGAGATTTTGGAGATTTTCGTGGCTGAGTAAATAGTCGCGGCTCATGACTTCGGTAAAACCCAAGATAGCGTTCAGGGGAGTTCGCAATTCGTGGCTCATGTTGGCAACGAATTGACTTTTTGCAAGGGATGCAGCGGCTGCTTCTTCTTCGGCTTTTTTGCGTTCTATTATTTCTTGTTGGAGTTCTGTATTGCGATCGATCAATTGTTTTTTCAGTCTTTGGATCGTCAGTTGGTGTTCGATTCGCGCTAAAACTTCTGCTACATGAAACGGTTTTGTGATATAGTCCACACCTCCAACTTTAAAGGCGGTTAGTTTGTCCAATACTTCATCTAAAGCGCTGATAAAAATAACTGGAATTTCTGATGTTTTTGGATCTATTTTGAGCTGATTGCAGACTTCATAGCCGTCCATTTCCGGCATTTTGATGTCGAGCAAAATCAAATCTGGAGAACCAGAACGGGCGGCTCTGATTGCCATTTTGCCGTTAATTACGCCCCGGACTTTGTAGCCCCGATCGGAGAGCGTTGCTGATAAAACTTGCAAATTTTCTGGAGTGTCGTCAACAATTAATATGTTGCCTTTATTATCTTCTGTTTGATTGCCGATCATCGAGCGCTATTTTTTGTTAAATTGAGAATTTCTGAGATTATGAAAACCAGTTAACTTCTGATTATAGCACTACTTCGTCAATCAACTAATTTGAGATTTACATAACTTATATCATTTGAGATTTGAGATTTGAGATTTGGGAAAGACTGATGATTAGCAAGGTTGGGAGTTTGGCTACAGGTAAATTAGCCGATCGCCCGCCGGCGAGTTTACAAATAGTCGATCGACCTAAATCATCAATCATCCCGAACCCGCCCCTCGCTCATCTTGCTTCCCCCCCCTCTTGCTTCTTGCTTCTTCCTTCAAAAATTTCTAAATTCCTCAATCAAATCAATTATCCGATCGCACCGGAAGTTATTCGCCAAATCGGCTAGCGCGCTGCGGAAACTAGCATTAATAGGAGGAATCGACAACAGCAGCCGAAAAATCCGCTCGTTATCAACCGCATCCGCCGCAGAATACAATTCATCAACCCATTCCGCAGGCATAGCTTCAAAAAATGAAGCATTGAGCGTAAAAGCCAAATCAGCCGTTTCAGTTGCCCTGGAAACCTCGCCGGACGCCACAGCATCAGAACTTAGCGAAGTTTCTCGATCGTAAACATAGCGAACTCCCAGATACTTAGCCATCTTTTCCAGAATCACTTGCTCTCGAAAAGGCTTCGCTACAAAATCATCGCAACCAGCAGACAAAATCACCGATCGCTCCTCATCAAAAGCACTTGCCGTCAGAGCAATAATCACCGTTGCTTGACCTTTCAAATGCGCTTTAATCCGTTTAGTAGCTTCGTAACCGTCCATCACCGGCATCCGCATATCCATCCAAATCAAATGAGGTTCCCAACTCGACCACATTTCCAAAGCTTTAACACCATTTTCAGCGTCCTGCACAGCAAAGCCGAGGGATTTCAGTATTCTGACTAACAGCAAGCGACTTTCCAGGCGATCGTCAACAGCTAAAATGCGGTATTCCGGCTGTCCGGGTTCGAGACCCACAACGCGGCGAGCTGTTTGAGCCACCTGAATTTCCACTGCATTAGGGAGCGAAACTTTAACATCAAATCTAAAAACGCTGCCGCGACCGACACTGCTTGTCACTGTCATTTTTCCTCCCATTAACTCGACAAACTGTTTGCTGATCGGCAAGCCTAAACCGGTTCCTTCTTGAGATTTTTTTCCGCTTTCTGTTTGCGCAAAAGGTTTAAACAAATTTTCCATTTCTTCCGCATAAATTCCCGAACCCGTGTCTTCCACTTCAAATAGCAAACAGCAATTGTCACTTAGCTGAATTTCACCGCGTTCTTTCTTTTTCAACAGCTCATGTTTGATTCTTAAATTAACACCACCTTCTGTAGTAAATTTAATAGCATTTCCAAGTATATTGATTAATATTTGGCGCAACTTGCTTTCGTCTGTTTCTACATATTGAGGTAGGTCGGGTGTGGAATCAAAAATTAACTGCAACCCTTTTTTTTCTGCTGGCAGCTTCAGCATATCTTCAGTGTTTTTTAACATTTTGTGCAAGTCAAAGGTGTTTTTATTAAGTGTCACCAGCCCCACCTCAATTTTTGACATTTGAAGAATGTTGTTGATCAGATCGAGCAAATGTTCTCCGCTACGGATAATAATTCCTAAGTATTGCTGTTGGTCTACACTGAGAGCTGGGTCACGGGTCAGCAGTTGGCTGAAACCGAGAATTGCATTGAGGGGAGTTCGCAATTCGTGGCTCATATTCGATAGGAATTCGCTTTTCGCCCTGTTGGCTCTGTCGGCTTCTTCTTTGGCTTGTTTCAGGGCTATTTCTGCTTGTTTGCGCTCGGTAATATCGCTAGCTGTGCCTGTTGTGCCGATGATGTTTCCTTCAGCGTCCAAGCGCGCGATCGCCTTGGTATTTACATCAATCGGTCTGCCGTCTTTTCCTAATACTATAGTTTCGTACTGAAATACAGAATCTCCCGTCAGCAAGCGGTGCTGAATTTCCCAGTTCCGGTCTATTTGTGCTGGCGCTAAAAAATCGCTAAAAGAACAGCCGATCATTTCTTCAGGGTCGTAACCGTAGATTTGTTTGACTGCTTGGTTCACAAAAGTAATGTGTCCTTCAGCATCGCAAGACCAGATAATATCTTGAGAAGTTTCAACTAAATGACGGTATTTTTCTTCGCTCTCTGCTAGGGCTATTTCTGCCAGCTTGCGTGGGGTAATGTCCATCAAAGTTGTGAAGAGTTTTGTCACTTGCCCTTGTTGGTTGACAACTGCTTCTCCTCTGGCTTCGATGTAGCGGATGAAACCGCATTCACCGGTTTTTAACGGGCAATTATCCGCAGCAATTGTCACTTCGGGTCGCAGAATTCGATATTCCAAAGTGTAAGATTGCCCGCTAGCAATAGCAGTGTCGATCGTTGTTTGCCACTGTTGTCGATCGTCCGGATGCACGTATTGCGAAAACTCAGTTAGTGTTGGCGCAGGCTGGGTTGGATCGATCCCAAAAATCCGAGATAACTCTTCCGACCAAGTAGTTGTGTTGGCAGAGAAATCGCATTCCCAATTACCGACACGCGCGATTCTTTGCGCTGCTGCTAAAGAAGCCGCTACAGCTCGGAGTTGTTCTTCGGCTAATTTGCGATCGCTAATATCTTGAATCACAGAAATCACGCAGGTTTCGCCATGAATGTCAATGATTTCTGCTGACAGCAGCCCGGTTCTGAGTTCCCCTATTTTAGTGCGAAAATCAAATTCGTAGTTGAGAACAATTTTTTTTTCGTCTAACATTTTAAACAACTCGGCGCGGGCTGGTATATTTTGCCAAAGATTCAATTCAAGCGCCGTGCGATCGATAATTTCTGCTGCCGAATAACCGATTGTCTGGCAAAAAGCCTCATTAATTTCTAAATAACGACCGTCATTAAGTCTGGTAATAGTAATCGGGTTGGGAGAAGAACGAAAAGCTTTAGCAAACTTTTCCTCAGACAAGCGTAGTTGTGCAGTCCGCTCCTCTACTAAAGTTTCCAATTCTTGATTCAGCTTTTGGAGTTGAACATTTTGTTCCGTTAATTGCTTCTCCATAAAATAGCTGTTAACCGCTTCTTTTACCGTCAACTTCAAATCTTCTGACTGCCAAGGCTTCGATATGTAGCGGTACAATTTAGCATATTTAATAGTATTCGCGACTGCTTCGAGGTCTGCTTGCCCCGTTAGCATAATTTTGATAGTTTTTGGCAAAATTCTGTGAATCTGCTTCAGCAATTCGTCCCCTTTGATATTGGGCATTAGATAGTCAGAAATCACTGCCACAATTTCGCATCCCTCTGCCAGTAATTCCTCCATTAACTCTAAAGCATCTTCGCCCCCTTCAGCGGTTTCTAATAAGTGTTCTTCTCCCAGGGCTTTTTTTAACTCAATTTTCAAACTTTCAAGAATTATCGGTTCGTCATCCACGCAAATAATCACAGGTTTATTGTTCATATTTTTGCCAAACCACTTTTTATAGTTTCTACTAATTCTTTGCGATCCCACGGCTTGTACAAACAGCGGTGCAAGTTTGCTTGCTCTTTCACCCGTGCTATTGCTACTTCATCGGCTTGCCCGGTCAGCATGACTTTCACAATCTTGGGATATTTTTGGTGAACCCGAATCAAAAATTCATCTCCTTTAATACCTGGCATTAACCAGTCAGATACTATGACCAAAATATCACTTTCATCTTCTTCTTGAATTTCCTCGATAATTTCCATAGCTTCATCGGCATTTTCTGCTACTTCATAGAGGTAAGCATCCCCAAATTCTTTTTTAAGCTGAATTTTTAAACTGTTTAAAACCACAACTTCATCGTCAACGCACAAAATTACTGGTTTTGGCATAAAAAATTACTGTTTTTAAATTTTAAATTTCGGAGGTTGTTTCTCATTTTTTTAAGGGTAACTAGGGATTTCGATGGGCAAAGAGACAGTAAATTTGGTTTTACCGGGCACGCTTTCTACTTGCAGTTCACCTTGGTGTTTTTCAATAATTTTATGAACTATATCCAATCCCAAACCGCTGCCTTCTCCGGGAGGTTTAGTTGTGAAAAATGGCTCAAAAATTCTCGGCATAATCTCTGGGGGAATGCCGGGGCCACTGTCGGTAATACTGACTGATATTGCGTTCGCTTGGTGTTTGACATCAATTTTTAACACTCCTTTGTTGCCCATCGCTTGTAAAGCATTGTGAAGCAAATTTGTCCAAACTTGATTTAGTTCATCAGGATAGCATAGCACAGAGGGCAAATCAGTACCATAGTTTCTGACTACTTCCACACCGTGTTTGATTTGGTAGTGGTAAAGCATTAAAACAGTATCAATGCCGTCAGTAATATTAGCGCTAGTCTTGGAACCCGACTGGTCGTAACGAGAGTAGCTTTTCAAAGCAAAGACGATTTTGGCTGCCCTATCTGTCGCATTAGCAATATTTTTAGTGCTTTTTTGGACTGTCGCAAATTGGTAGGCAATTTCTAAAACATTTCGATTTTTGCGGTCTTTCAACAAAGGTAAAAAAGGTTGTACATTATTACCAATGCCAATATCTAATAAGGTACAGGCAAGGCTGTCGGCGTCGTCAATTTGTTCTGATTCTAATTGACGCTGCAAAAGTTTTTTTAACTGACGTTTTTCTTTACTAGATAAGCTGTTCGTTTCTTGGCTTGACTTGTGCAACAAAGCAAAGAAATCCTGCCGCCGTTCCGGGGATAGTTGTTGGAAAAACATCGGCAACTGCTGCAATTGTTCGGCCCAGAAGTCGGCGATGTTCTGCACCGAGGAGCGAATCGCCCCTAAAGGAGAATTGATTTCGTGAGCAACTCCGGCAATTAACTGTCCGAGGGCTGCCATTTTTTCTGACTGAATCAGTTCTTTTTGAGTGCGTTTCAGTTCTTGCAGGGTATGAGCTAATTCTGCATTTTTTTGGGACAGCGCTGACTCTGCTAGTTTTCGGGCGCTGATGTTGCGGGCAACCCAAATTACTGCATCTTTTGAGAACAAAGAAATGCAAGCGGAAAACCAAATCTCGCGACCGCTAACTGTTAAGCTGTAGTCAAAATTGAGAGTTTGTTGCGTCTCTAACACTTGCTGAACTAACACCCACCAATCATCCGGGTTGTCGTCGTCAAAAAAATGTTCGATGGTCGAGCTGACTATATCGCAATCCGGATCGGAAAAAGCTGCCATATTTGTCGGTAAAACTTCTATGTTGCCATGAATATCTAGCAGTAGAACGAGGTCTGTCATCGCTTCAAAAACTGCGCGGACTTTGCTTTCAGAAAACTGCAATTTTTCTTCAATCAATTTGCGATCGCTAATTTCTTGCTGCAATTCTGCGTTACTGGCTTCTAGTTGAACCGTGCGGTCTAAAACTCGCTGTTCGAGTTCGGCGTTGAGGCGACGGACTTCTGCTTCAGCGGTGGCGCGGTCTTGTATTTCCTTTTTTAACTGACTGTTAGCATTAATTAATTCTAAAGTTCGCTGTTTAATTTTTTCTTCTAAATTTTCATTTATAATCCGCAACTTTTCCTCTACTTCTGTTCTCCGAAACGCTTCTTTTTGCAAGTGTTCGTTCATTAGTTTTAACTCCTGAATTTTTTCGGCAACTGTTTCCTGCAAAAGCTCGACATTCGCGTGCATTTCTACTGGATCTAATGCCTGCAGCAGGGTAATTTCGGTCACAATACCGGCTAAATATCCTTCCTCATCCACCACCACCAAGCGCCGGATGCGGTGCTGCTGCATTAATTGGTGAGCCTGCCACAATGTGGCTTTTACGTGCAACGGTATCAGGGGAAAACTCATCGCGGCGGTGACAGGAGTGCCGGCGAAATCGAGTCCAGAAGCTTGGAATTTAACAATGTCGCGTTCTGTAATTATGCCGACAGGTTTCTGATTTTTGTTGTCGCTGTCAGTGCAAATGACTGTGCAGCTTTTGCGCTGGGTTGTCATCTGTTTTGCGACTTCTAAAACTGAGGCGCTGGTTGAGGTAACTATTACTTCTGCGGTCATAATTTCTTCGGCGCGCCACATTTTCAGCAAGTCGCCCGGTTTCAGGATTTGACGGATACTTTCGCAGGTGATAGCGCCTAGCAAGTTGCCACCTTCGTCTGTGAGGGGCAAATGACGGGTTTTTGCCGATCGCAATATGCTCAATACCTTGAAGATATTCCCCGCTGTATTGAGGTTCAGGGCGATCGGGTTTTCAGTCATTACCTCAGAAATTGCCACCCCTGCTAGCGAAATACCCCTAGCAGTTATTTCCACAACATCGCGCTCTGTAAAAATTCCGAGTAGTTGCTGCTCAAACGCGATTAAAATGCAACTGGCCCTCGCCTGAGTCATGGCAGCGATTGCGACTTTCAAGGGTGTGTCTGGAGGCAGCACAGGCAGTTTGGGGTCGATCGCCTGTTCTAGCAAGCTGTGGGTATCAGAAACTGTTGTTGACATGGGCAAATCAAGGGGATAGATGCAGGCGGAACCAGCTATTAATACCATTTTAGATTTCAGATTTTACAGTCGCGGCACGCTGACCAAGAATTTCAAAGGTGGTACCCGCCACGTGATTTATCCGTGGAATCAATCGAAAATCGAAAATCGAAAATCCTCAAGCCCCCGCATTTATCTCGCGCAAGTCAATCTAAAATCTAAAATCTAAAATCTAAAATCGATTGACCGCAATCGAGGTTTGACATCGGTCTAGAGTTGGATTTTTAGTCGCGGATCGGTAGCATTTTTAGTGCGATAGCGCTGGGAGCATCTCAGTTTTGCAGCCAAGCTAGAAATTGGAGTTTTGAGGCAGGAGTTTTGAGGCCCGAGGCTGCGAGGAAGAAGGAAAGAGGAAGAAGGAAGGAGCCAAAAGAAGTATTTTTACAAATATGAGATGCTCCCGATAGCGCTAAACGGCGATCGAAATTGACAAAATAAAGGTTCTTTGACCGAGAACTGATGTTACTTCTATTTTACCCGAAGGTTTTTCCACAATTTTTTTAACAATATCCAGTCTCAACCCGCTGCCTTCGCCGCCTGGTTTTGTGGTAAAGAACGGCTCAAATATTCGCAGCCAAATCAAATCCCCGGGGAATTCCTTTGCCGCTGACGAGCAGGCTCTGATTTTATGCTCTCGCCTCTACGTTTAAAACTCGGCAATTGTCCGCCGCTTGTAAAGCATTGTGAATCAGATTTTGCCAAACTTGATTTAGTTCGGCTGGATAACACCGCAATTGAAGCCGTCGATCTTGATAATGTCGGACAAATTGTCATCTGTCTTTTGGTTGAAATAAAGAGTTAATATAGTTTCAATACTGTCACTAATATTGGCAATTACTTTTCTCCCGTACAGTGAGAGCGAGAATATCTTTTTCAAGCGAAAACTACTTGGGCTGCTCTATCTGTAGCAGCAGATGCTCTGCTTGGCAAGGTGTCGAGAAAGTTCAGGGAATATCGGCCTGAGTCAGGCAGTTAAGCACCGTTCGATCAAATATAGCGATCGCACTGCAAGTTTATTGATTTTTGAGTTAAGCTAGCAGGTTGCTAGACGCGGCAATTTCATGTTAGAAGTCTGTAAGGTCTTGCCATAAAAAAATAGGAATATTGATATAGCAATCCTAAATGAATTGTGAAAAGGCATCAAATCTTTTCAAGTTAGGAAAATTGAAAAGATTATATTTAGCAAACAATTGAAATAAAAGATTAACAATATTAAAATTTTTGCCGAAACGATAAAACCTCCTGAGCAAACTTTTTAATTGAAACCAAATTGCTTCAACTGGATTTTCTTCGGGGGCCTTCGGGGCAAAAAGTTCACAAGTAATTTTCCATTCCGAAGGGGCTAGTCCTTCATTTTGTTTTGCTAAAAAATTCTGCATATTCTCTCCGGTATGATGTCTGACTCCATCCCAAAATATTAACAATCTTTTTCCGACATTTTTTTTTGTAAATTTTCGACAAATTTGACAGTATTTTCTCCATTTCCTGTTGAATATTTTTCGAGAATTAAATCTGGTTCTAACAAATTTAATGCACCATAATAAGTTTGTCTATCTTGATAATTATTAATTGGTATTTCCACGCGTTCTTTTGACTTTCCCCATGCTTCACCAGAAGATGTCTCCTCCCATTAAATGGCATTCGTCTATTGCATACACTACAAGCTGTCCCGACTCTATTTCCTCTCTATTATCTTCGAGAATTTGGTTGATTTTTTCATTTCTTTTTTTGACTAATTCTTCATTTTTTCTCGGATTTACTTTTTCAGCTTTTTGTCTGGTTATCTTCGCTTTTCTGTAAATCTTATAGTAACTTTCTTTCGATGCAAATATGACATCGTACTCCTCTATTAAATATATTTCTAGTTCGGATATATCCCAATATTCTTGGCATGATAACCACTCTATGGTTGATTCTTCCTCTTCTCTTGTTAGCTTGGTTTTCGCTCCTCTCTAGCCTAATCTTAGACCTGGTATTCCTTGTGTTATAAATCTTTTTTTCCATTTACTTACATAACCTTGAGATACATTTAGTATATTTTCTATCGCTCTGTACACATAACCTTGTAGAGCCAGTTTTACGGCTAAGGATCTCTTCATTTCTCGCGAGTCTCCATTACTATTTATAAATTTGATTAAACCTTCTATTTGTCTTTCTTTTTCATTTTGATTGGCTGACATTTGCTTTCTTCCCTTTCATTTATTATCAAACTTTTCTATTTGACCATAGAAATCCATATTTACATCTAAAATGGAATTGCTATATTTGGGTTTGTCACCATAACCGACAAGTTCAAAATCTCCCTTTTTGAGAGCGCTTTGATAGCTTTATAGGAACATTGCTAGGGTTTCCACGACACGATATTTGATGTGAGCGATACAAGCTGCTACTACATATAAGATCCTGCCTCACAGGCTTTTGGCATTGAACATCAATACTAAGTTTAAAGCCAAATTTGCTAACTTATTTGCCGGTTGAATGTCTTGAGATGCGGCGTTTAAAACGACCCCCAAGCCGCGTTGAAAAAAGCAGAAATCGGTGAATTTCCCTACAGCAACACTTCGGACAGTTTTTGATTGCCAACCGTAGAATAAAGCTTTCAGGGCGGTCGGTAAGAGGGCTTCTCTTGCCGAGGCACACTATAAGCTTTCTGGTAAATCAAGGTTTCAGACTACGACCTCAAAACTTAGTTCGCTTACGCACGCAGACCGCATAAACCGGGTTTATTCGTATATTTGTCGTTCCTGGTCGCCAAATTTTTCGCATGGGAATAAGCGTCCCCATGCTTAGGCCTGGAAATTGTCCTAAGTTTTGCAGTAACTTGTACCCCAGAAAATCGCGGTGCCGGCAATTGTAAATAATAACCCTGCCTTTGTGCGCAAGCATTCAAGGCAGGGTTATTATTGAGTATTCGGAATTCTCTGCGGTGAAGCCAGGGCACTGCAGCCGAATTCGGCTGCAGTCCAGTGCACTACTCGCCTAATCGAGTTATTTTAGCGCTGCGTTCGGCCAACATCAGCAGTACATAAATAGTCATTACATAGCCGGCGGCCAGAATGGGAATAATTAGAGGAATATCGCGATAAATCATAATTAGAACCAAAAGTCAAGGACTAGGAGGAGGAGGACAAGTTCAAGACCTACTACATTAAGTCAGCACGCAAGACCATGCCTTGGTTCTGAAGGCTGCTTTTCCATATCAAGCCTGCGGGAACATTTAGGCGTTCCCGGTCATCAACAATGATTTACTGCTTTACAGATGCTTAAACAGCCTAAAACTATCCACTTTAGCTGCTTTGAGCTACCGTGCACATAAGATGCGCTACTCTTAACTTCTGAAAACTTTTAGCCGCGAGGAACTAAAAATCTGTCCCAGAAATTTTCGCTGCGATCGACTAACAAGGCTGGCTCTACGAAACTTTTACAGGCACCTAAAAGTTACCTGCCAGTCTGGCTGTACTTAATGTATAGAATTGTTTAAATCCTTAATAGCCATAATAACACAGGGTTTCTGGGATTTAGAGATTTTTTGGCAGTGTCCTTAACAATTCGATACAATAGGGGCAACCCATCTGGCCGGGGGCTACTCGTCGTCTCTGGCAGTCGGGTCACTCCCATCGGCTTGCAGATGACAAATAACTCACGATCGCCTAAATTTTTCTTTTCTATTACAGAGAATTACCTTAAAATAAAGATATGATATGTAAAATTTTGTTACTTTACGGCTTGAGTCGGCGTATTCATGATCTCTAGCACTCTCCTATTTTCCTCGGTTGAAGAAGACCTGCGACTGTTGACAGAAAACTTAAAACAGTTAGTGGGTGCCCGTCATCCCATCTTGTACGCGGCTGCAGAATACTTATTCGGCACAAAGGGAAAACGAGTGAGACCCGCAATCGTTCTGTTGATGGCCAAGGCGACTATGCCCGATGGGGAAATCACGGAAAAACACCGCCGCCTCGCTGAAATCACGGAAATGATCCACACAGCTAGTCTAGTGCACGACGACGTGGTTGACGAGTCGGATCTGCGGCGGGGAGTGCCGACGGTTCACAGTAGGTTTAACAACCGAGTGGCAGTATTGGCGGGGGACTTTCTGTTTGCTCAATCTTCCTGGCATTTGGCAAATCTCGACAACCTGCCAGTAGTCAAACTGCTTTCAGAAGTGATTATGGATTTAGCTGAGGGGGAAATTCAACAGGGACTCAATGGATTTGACACCAGCTTGTCGATCGAAGCTTACCTAGAAAAAAGTTATTACAAAACAGCGTCTTTAATTGCCAACAGTTCCAAAGCAGCGGGCTGTTTGAGCCAGGTTTCACCGGAAATAGCAGACGATTTGTACAACTACGGTCGCAACATTGGTTTGGCATTCCAAATAGTAGATGATATATTAGATTTCACCGCTTCAACGGAAACTTTGGGCAAACCAGCAGGCTCGGATCTCAGAAGCGGTAATCTGACAGCACCAGCGCTATTTGCCCTAGAAGAAAAGCCTTTCTTGGAAGTTCTCGTCGATCGCGAGTTTGCTCAAGAAGGAGATATAGAGCAGGCCCTGGCACTGGTAGAAGATTCTAAAGGCATAGAGCGATCGCGAGAACTAGCCACAAATCACGCACAGAAAGCCGTCGAATACTTAGCTGCGCTGCCCCATTCAGAATCCCGTCAAGCTTTGATTGATTTGGCTGAATACGTTTTGAGCAGACTTTATTAGAGGTTAAAAAGTTACACTTTTAGGACTTAGGCAAGAAATCATTTTTTACACTATCTGTAGTGCTAAGGTGCGGTGTGCATCGCCCTACAGTTAGAGTCTGCGCGTCCAAGACAGACTTGATTGGTAATGGGGAATTGGTAATGGGTAATGCCCAATACCTAATGCCCTATTACCAATTAATAGAAAATAGAGTTGTTTAGGCAATATCCGGCGGCGGAGCAGATCGATACTGTTGCAAGTAAACGTTAATTAAGCTCTGTATTTGCTCGCGAGGGATTTCCGTCCCCACTTCCTGATTGCCTGGACTTTCAAAAAAAACAACGCTGTTTAGACCTTCAAGAGCTATCATCTGAAATAAAATGTGAGTGACAGGCAAAGTCACCGGTCTGAGGCGATCGCCCCCAGCCGTCGCCGCCTGCGACGCATCTTTAAGACTGCTCCAAGCATAAATCACCCTCTTTTCCCGTCCCGGTTGCTTGAGATTGCTCAAAACCACGATCGCCCAACTTTGGTCTACCGCTTGCAAGATCGAGTATTCCAGGTGCTGTAGCTGTTGGGCAATCAACACCAGGGCAGGAGCGATCGCCTTTAAGATTTGTGGCGTCGAACCGTCGGGCGGAGCTTTTTCGATCAGTGCTTGAATCTGTTGGTCTAAATCCATCAGTCAGTTAATTTGAGATTTGAGTTTAAGAATTTCAGGGTAACAGGTGGGCGTCCAAGTATGTGATACCCAGCACTGCCCACTATAAAATGTAAAATCCCAAATTTAAAGTCGCAGGGTGTGCTAGTTTCATTGTTAGCTGTAAACTATCATGCGGGAAATCTGCCAGAGCGTGGAAACCATCTTTCAACTGCTGTTAGACGAACTCAAAAAGTCCACTCGCGCGTCTGAGCAGAACTGCCGGGATGTAGCAGGACGACTCGCAGCAGAAGTCAACAGGATATGCACCGAAAGCCAGCGGATTCAAGCCTCTGGAGACATAGAAGGTTCGGCCCTAAGTCTCGCCCAGCACCGCTTGCAACAATGCCTCCACTATCACGATTTAGGTTCCGGGCCCGGGCGAGTAGAATTGCACAGTACCCTCAGCGCGATCGTCTATCGCTACATCACCCCTCCGCAGGTGCAGTCTAGCTATCAGGCGCGAGTAGAACTGATCAAAGATTTTTTGCAAGGATTTTATCTCGAAGCTTTAAAGGCATTCCGGCGCGAAACCCAACTGCCACCTACCTACAGTCCCCGGACTCGCTTAGAACTAGCAGAGTACATGGCTTTTGTAGAGCGCTTCGGCAAGCGGCGCATTCCTTTGCCTCGGAACCGCAGCCAGCAACTAATTATTTTACGGGCCCAAACCTTTTCCCAGCAGCAGCCCAAAGAAACCTCCGTAGATATGGAACAAGCCGCCGACGGAGGGGCTTCTGATTCCGACCAAACTTGGAACGACACCTCGGTGCACTCGGTGCGGGAAGCGATGGCCGGACAGGGTTCGGCGGCAATTCGCCCGCTAGGCGACGAGTCAGAATCTCTGCGGCAAAACGTGATTGACGAATTAGTCGCTTACTTGAAAGAGCGCAACCAACAAGACTGCGCTGATTACTTCGTGCTGCGCTTGCAAGACTTGCCGACTAATGAAATAGAGTCGCTCCTGGGCATAACTCCCCGCCAAAGAGACTATTTGCAGCAGCGCTTCAAGTACCATTTGCTCAGGTTCGCCATGTCGCACCGCTGGGAACTCGTTCACCAGTGGCTGGAAGCAGACTTAGATCGAAATCTGGGTTTGCTGCCTTCTCAGTGGCAGGATTTTGGTGAGCAAATTGGCCCTGAGGGACAGCGTTTGCTAAAGTTGAAGCAACAAGGTCTGTCAGAGTCAGCGATCGCCCAAACCCTGGGCAGCACGGTAGCCCAGGTACAGAAGCGGTGGTTTAAATTGCTGGAACTTGCGTGGGAATTGCGAAATCGTTCAGATTCCGGAGAAGGGGCATCTAGTGATGAATAACGAAACGAACAGGGATGCAGAGGCTTTCGAGCGCCATTTTTTAGACTGGATATTGCAGGCGCCAATCGCGAATGCCTCTAGCCAAGATGAGGAAAACCTCAATCCGTCCCCTCGCTCACAAGAGTGGGGCGACACAGAAGAGAATTCCGGGGTGGAATACTGGGAATGGGACGAACCAGACCCGCTGGACTATCAAGTGGGGGCGCACAGCAATGCACCCGCACAACCGCTGACAATTGGAGAAATACCGACCGTGCAAGACCGTTTTCAGACCTTGTTAAAAGAAAGGCTTAGAGCCGCAATTGAATCTAACCCGCCGCTGTTCCCCTGGGAAACAGAATTCAAAAGCTACGACCACGATTACCCAGACGATGTAGCCCCGCAATGGGTTCCCCCCCTGCACCTCTGGACTCCCCAACTACAAAATATCAGGTGGGGCCGCCTGCCAATTCCGATCGCCGAAAGGGTTTTTGCTCAACTGCTAGAACCTTGTCAGGAACTGGTAATGTCGTCGCTGCGGGAAGGCTCGAAGTTAGTTCGCGCTGTAGATAGCTTGTTTCCGGGCCAATCTCAGGAACTTAACGAGTTAGCTGGTTTAGTGCTCAGAGGTTCTTTGCGGGGACTTCTAGATTTAGAAGATTTCCCGAATTACGAAGCAGCGAGTACCGATCAACAAATGGTGCTGTCGCTATTGGCCGCCAGGGAAATCATTGAGTCTCTAACTTTGGATTGTCCTGTGAATCAGGCACCTGTTTCGCGGGAGTGGCTGACTGGTTTGGGTTCGCTGACTCTGGAGGCTCAATACCTGTCGAACCGCAACAGAGAACAGCCAATGCCGTGTTTAAGAGTTGAGTGCCAATTTCCAGGGGCAGGAAGTTTGGAACTCAAGGGAGGAGATGCCGAAGCAACAGCACATCGTCCGAATTCCGGGCATTTAAGTGTGGAGTTGTTTGACCCACAACCTAACAAGAATTATGCTCTAGAAGTTCGATTCCAAAACTTCGAGACCAGACCTTTGATGTTTGCTATTCGTCCAATTTGGGCAGAACAAGATAGCAACTAGAAAGGTATAATTAGAGTAAATAATTTAGGTTTTTACTCTCTGGTTTGACCTCACACACAAACAGATGCAATCCCTCGACTTCTGTCGTGGAAAGCCCCAAAAATTAGATATTAGTTAAGACCCAGATTAATCTGTGGATTAAATCTAAAATCTAATGACAGAGAAATAAGATTTAGATATTAGTTACAACCCAGATTAATCTGTGGATAAAATCTAAAATCTAAAATCTAAAATCTAATGACAGAGAAATAAGATTTAGATATTAGTTACAACCCAGATTAATCTGTGGATAAAATCTAAAATCTAAAATCTAAAATCGTTTGACAGGGAAATAAGATTTAGATATTAGTTACAACCCAGATCGATATGTGGATAAAATCTAAAATCTAAAATCTAAAATCGTTTGACAGGGAAATCAGATTTAGATATTAGTTAAAACCCAGATTAATCTGTGGGTTCAATCTAAAATCTAAAATCTAAAATCTAAAATCGTTGGATGGGTGCACATGACAACTGATAACCTGCGAAATATACCTGTTTTGGGTAAGCTGTGGGAGCAGATCGAGGCTATGCCTCCGCCGGTGGTTGAGGATTCTTTACTGCTGCGAATCCTAGTTCAGTTGTTGGTAATTGTGGGAATTGTAGCTACTGACGTTGCTGCTGAAGAAGCCCTGAACTTGTGGGCTGTGCCTGTTAGTATTGTGGGAGCAACTTGGAGTTGGTACCGCCGCCGCGATCGCAATGTAGCTGCTAAGTTCTGCATAGCTATTGGAATGCTGGTGGCGCTGTTCGCTTTTTTTAGCCGCTTGGTGGGAGAATTGAACGATACGCGGTTAGTTTTGGCGCAACTGTTAATCCAACTTCAAGTTCTGCACAGTTTTGATTTGCCCCGCCGCAAGGATTTAGGCTACTCGATGGTAATCGGGCTAATTTTGTTGGGGGTAGCAGCGACTCTCAGCCAAACCTTGACTTTTGGGCCGCTGCTGTTGTTGTTTTTGGCTTTAGCGCTGCCGACTTTGGTGTTGGATTATCGATCGCGCTTGGGATTTTTGAAGCCAGAAGTCATTGGCGAAAAAGCACGAGGTAAAGGGAAAAATGAAAGCCTGTCGCTATTTGCTGCTACTTTATCCCCAAAGTATTTTGGTTGGCTGCTGCTGATAACTGTCGGGTTGGGGCTGACTATTTTTGCGTTTTTGCCGCGCCTCCCTGGCTATCAGTTGCGGACTTTTCCGGTGAGTGCTCCTATTGAATATCAGGGCGAGTTTGACTCCCGCAGCATTCTGAATCCTGGGTATGTCAGAGGGGGAAATGAAAAAGGGACTGGCGGAGGCAGGGGGAGAAACCCAGACTCTGGACCAGGAGAGGTAGACTCTACTTTTTATTACGGTTTCAACCAGCGCATCAATCAAAATTTGCGGGGAGAAATGAAACCTCAAGTGGTGATGCGGGTGCGATCGCAGGCGGCGGGTTTTTGGCGCGTGTTGGGATTTGACAAATACACCGGTCAGGGTTGGGAAATTTCTCGCAACGACGACGCTTTTAAGGTGAATAGACCTAGGTGGTCTTATCAATTTTATCTGAATCCGTTTCCCAATGCGCCCCGCTTCCAAGAGGTGATTCAAAGTTATACTATTGTGGCTCAGTTGCCGAATTTGATTCCGGCTTTAAACAAGCCGAGGGAACTTTATTTTCCGACGACCGATGTGGCGATTGATGCGGAGGGGGGTTTGCGATCGCCTGTGGAATTGGCGGAAGGTTTGACTTATACGGTGATTTCAAATGTGCCTTTTCGCGATCGCTCTTTGTTGGGGAAAACTGGTACTAATTACCCGAAAAATATTCGCAAGTTCTATTTGGATGTGCCGCCGGAAATTGCCCAGAAGGTGCGAGAAAAAACTGAAGAAATCTTGGCGGCAAGAACTAGAGTATCTCAGTCGGACAGACCGATCGATTCTCCTTACGAAAAAGCTTTGTACTTAGCTCAATATTTGAAGCAAAACCCTAATTATAAAATTGAAAAAGCTTTGCCTTACTTAGAGGAAGGTGAAGATTTAGTCCAGGCTTTTCTGTTTGGTTACAAAAATACCCAGGATGGCAAAAAAGTTACAGGTGGATATCCCGACCACTTTTCGACGGTACTGACAATTATGCTGAGGTCGATCGGGATTCCGGCGCGACTGGCGGGCGGTTTCGATACGGGGGAATTTAACCCGTTTACGGGTTTGTATATTGTGAAAAATACCGACGCTTTTTTGATGACAGAGGTATATTTTCCCAATCACGGCTGGTTTGCTTTTAATCCGATTCCCGGTTATCCGCTGATTCCGGCTTCGGTGGAAGACAACCAGACTTTTAGTGCGATCGAATCGTTTTGGAAGTGGATCGCGGGTTGGCTACCGACTCCTCTCAGAAGCGGGCTGGATTCAGTTATAGGTTTTGTAATTGGCTGGATCAGTTTGATTGTGGGCTGGTTTGTGGGCCAGTTTGCTAGGGGTTGGGTGGGGTTATTTACTGGCTTGATTGCTGCGATCGGCTTTGGCTTTATTGGCTGGTTAATTTGGCAACTGTGGCGCAAATGGCGCCACCGCCGCTGGCTGGCGAAATTGCCGCCGGTGGAGGGGGTTTATCAGGAAATGCTTAAGGATTTGGCGAGTAGGGGATTTGTGAAACCTCGCGCTCAAACGCCTTTGGAGTATGCTGAGGCTATGCGCGGTAATCATGCAACTGATGAAGCTGAGGTGATTGATGAAGTTTCGCAAGCTTACGTGCGCTGGAAGTACGGCGGTGAAGCGGGAAATTTGAACCAGTTGCGGCAGTTGGTGGAAAATTTGAGGCGATCGCACTTGAAGAAACTCAAAAAGCGCTGGTTTTAGGCGATACCGATCGCTTAGATGCGGTGATTAAGCGGGATGAACAGGTTTATAACCGTTTTCGGTTAAGTCTTCGGTTTGGTAAGTTGTCGGGGCAGGAGTTTAAGCGGTGGAGGTTTGGGAAAAGAAGGTTTTGCAGTTACCAGTGGCTTCTAATCTTTATAGTAAGCCGATGCTAAAGGTCTTGGGGGAGGCGACTAGGGGTTATGTGGGGCTATTGGATATGATTCTCAGGGAGGCGGCGATTCGGGCTTTGAAGAAGGGATTATCAAGGATTGATTTGGAAACTCTCAAAGAAGTTACTGGGGAGTACAAGTGATGGAAGCGATCGATATCCAGCCTTGAGTGTTTCGGGTGGAACCGTTGGATGGTGAGAGTTTGAGCCATTTTTGGGGGCGGTTTCGACGGGCGAATAAGTTAACGCCGAATGGGTTGAGTAAGATGGCGGGGTTAGGAGGTGCGATCCATTGGTAACAAGTTAAGCTAAGAAAGCATTTGTCAATCAGCAATTATGCTCAACATTTACTCGGATTTTGGGTAGAAAACTGAGATTTGGGCGATCGTGCGATCGTGCCGAGGGTGATATTTATACTTACTCCCTCTTAAATCGTGAATTTTCCACTCCTAAAAAAGCAGTTTTTTTGAGTAATATTGCTGATTGACAAATGCAATTAAGTCTTAACTTGTCACCAATGGGTGCGATCGCCCGTTGGGAAAAGTTTCGGTTTAATCCGCCTCCTTCTCCTCAGCAGTTGGAGGCGTTGGCGGCGGTGATAGGCGTGGGGGGCGATCGGTTAGTCCAGATGTTGCCGCCTGCTGGAGTGGGTATGAAAATGGAACCGATTCGGTTGTGTGGGGCTTATTATGCCCAGTCGCCTTGTCATAAGATTGAGTGGCAGTTTAAGACGGCAACGGGGTGCGATCGGCATTCCTTATACCATTTTTGTAAAGATGTGATAGAGATAAAGACTGTAAAATCCAAGACCATCCGGTGAGAAATCCAATGACGCGATCGGTGAAAGA
>NZ_JAUBTB010000019.1:0-1602 GCF_036704965.1 Microcoleus sp. F10-B2
GAAGCTAAGTGTTGGCTTTTCCCAAAAGCAGCGCATTTTATCATACTTTTGTATACTTGCAAAATCGGGATGCTCCCATGTAGTCTGGCTAAATAATGTCTTAGTCTTGTATTTTCCCCTTCTAAGGAGTGTCATATAAGTCTTACTGATAATCTGATCGCCATCAGGAATAAACATGGGATATACAGACCATCCATCAGTTACATAAAAATAGCATTTCCATGCACTTACTTTGTCCCATAATGGTTCAAATGTCTTAGCACTATGCTCCCCTAATACCCATCCTAAAATTCCTGGTTGAAAGTGGTCAACCGCCGTCGGCAACCAGATCTTGTCGGTTTTTTTTTACATAAGTTTGTAATTCATCGAGCTCACCCACTTCTGGAATGACTTCAGGGTCATAAACATCTGGTAACAGTTTTCCGACTTGTTTTACCCAATTTATTACTGTCGTATGATGAACACCCTTAACTCGTTCTATCGCCCGTAAACCCATACCATTGACGTACATTTTTAGGCAATCACGTTTGATGCTCTCGCTATAACCTCGATGGGGTTCATACTGATTGATGAATTGACGACCACATTGGACACAAATGTGATTCTGTTTTCCTTTCTTCTTGCCGTTCTTACGGATATGGGTTGATTTACATTCTGGGCATTGCATAAATTATTCCTCCTATTCATACTCTAACTCAGCAACGCCCTTTTTACAACCCTTATGTGGAGCGGGTTTGAGTTAATTTTATGATACAGCAATACTTTGGTTCTAAATATTAAGAAAATCTTAAATACATGGCTACAAAATTGGAACTGCCAAATAGCTAAAACGAATACGGCTCAAAGAATACAGCCACCGAAACTACCCCCTGCAGGGGTAAGTTCCGTTTATTCGCCGAAGTTATTAATGATAAAATGCAATTGAGTCCCTATGGTAAAACTGTTTTCTTCAATTGGAGCCTTCTTCCCAAACGTTACCAAAACGTAGCATTAGACAATTTTATTGTGATGCCAAATCACGTACATGGAATTATTGTTTTGAAAGGCAGCTCAGAAACAAATTATACAGAATCCGATAAATTTGGGCTGAGAAAATCAAAAATCCATCCTTTGTCGGAAATTGTGCGGGGTTTGAAAACATCTTCAGCGCGGCGAATTAACCAAATTCGATATGTGAGTGGCGTATCGGTATGGCAGCGAGGTTATTACGAACATATCATACGCAATGAAGAATCATTATTTGCCATTCGCGAATATATCATTAATAATCCTTTGTTGTGGGGAAAAGATGAATTGTATCTTCATAATTCAGTCAAAATTAATGAATCTAGTCCATTGCCGATCGAATGGAATGGTAAATCTTATATACAGTCGATCGTCCTGTAATATTATGTCGATGGATTTGTAGGGGCGGGTTTCACCAACCCTCTATGCCTAAAAAAAACAATATAATAAACCCGCCCCGCCCAACGGTAAATCCGAATCTACATTTTTTTTATGCGATCGAACATCAGGTTAATCTGGGTTATTGGTAGGGTGGGGGCGGGTTTTTATAGATTGTTTGTATTCATCAAATATTGTTGGTAAAACCCGCCCCTACAG
>NZ_JAUBTB010000019.1:1612-97346 GCF_036704965.1 Microcoleus sp. F10-B2
TTATTGGTAGGGTGGGGGCGGGTTTTTATAGATTGTTTGTATTCATCAAATATTGTTGGTAAAACCCGCCCCTACAGGCCTAATAAATTATCGGAATTTATTCACGAAAATTCTCCCAAATCCAGAGATTTGTAGGGGCGGGTTTCACCAACCCTCTATGCCTAAAAAAAACAATATAATAAACCCGCCCCGCCCAACGGTAAATCCGAATCTACATTTTTTTTATGCGATCGAACATCAGGTTAATCTGGGTTATTGGTAGGGTGGGGGCGGGTTTTTATAGATTGTTTGTATTCATCAAATATTGTTGGTAAAACCCGCCCCTACAGCGGATCGTAGGGGCGGGTTTTACCAACCATTTATGTTAGAAACCAACAATCTAATAAACCCGCCTCCGCTTGGGCGACTAAGGCAAATCAGTGCTCCCCATCAGATAAAGGTCGCACTCCCGGGCCACGCCCCGCCCTTCATTAATCGCCCAAACCACCAAACTCTGTCCCCGGCGACAGTCACCAGCCGCGAAAACTCCCGGAATGCTAGTTGTATATTTTTCGTGCTCGGCTTTCACATTGCTGCGCGCGTCGCGTTCCAATCCCAAGTCATCCAGCAACGGCTGTTCCGGGCCCAGGAAGCCCATCGCTAGCAAAACAAGCTGTGCCGGCAACACTTTTTCGGTGCCCGGAATGTGTTTCGGAATGAACTGCCCTTTCTCGTTTTTCGCCCACTCCACCTCAACGGTGTGCACGGCTTTGACATTGCCGTTTTCGTCGCCCTCGAACTGTGTCGCTGTGGTGAGATAGCCGCGGGGGTCGTCGCCGAATTTGGCTGCGGCTTCTTCTTGGCCGTAGTCGAGGCGGTAGACTTTCGGCCATTCGGGCCAGGGATTGTTGGCCGCCCGTTCCGAGGGCGGTTTCGGCAGGATTTCAAGCTGTACCAGGCTTTTGCAGCCGTGGCGAATGGAGGTGCCCACGCAGTCGGTGCCGGTGTCGCCGCCGCCGATGATCACGATATCTTTGCCTTCGGCGGAGATGAAGTTCTCGTCCGTGCTCTTGTCGAGAACTGCTTTGGTGTTCGCAGTCAAAAAGTCCATTGCGAAGTGGATGCCTTTTAATTCCCGGCCGGGGATGCCCAAGTCGCGGGGTTTAGTAGCGCCGGTACAGAGCACAACGGAGTCGTATTCTTTTAGCAGTTGTTCCGCTGGCAAGTCTTTGCCGACTTCGGTGTTGCAGACGAATGTCACGCCTTCGTCTTCGAGGACTTTGAGACGGCGCATTACGACTTGTTCTTTGTCTAGCTTCATGTTGGGGATGCCATACATTAGCAGGCCGCCCGGTCGATCGGCTCTTTCGTATACTGTTACCCAATGACCGGCTTTGTTGAGTTGCGCGGCAGCGGACAAACCGGCGGGCCCGGAACCGATAATGGCGATTTTTTTGCCGGTGCGTTTGGCTGGCGGTTCGGCGGTAATCCAGCCTTCATCCCAGCCTTTGTCGATTATTGAGGCTTCGATGTTTTTAATCGTGACTGGCGGATTGTTGATGCCGAGCACGCAAGCGCCTTCGCAGGGTGCGGGACAGACGCGGCCGGTGAATTCCGGGAAGTTGTTGGTTTTGTGGAGTCTGTCTAGGGCTTCTTTCCAGAGTCCGCGATATACTAGGTCGTTCCATTCGGGGATGAGGTTGTTAATCGGGCAGCCGCTTGCCATGCCGCTGATAATTGTACCCGTGTGGCAAAACGGAATGCCACAATCCATGCAGCGCGCGCCTTGGGTGCGGAGTTTGTCCTCCTCCATCGGCAGGTGAAATTCGTCCCAGTTGTGGACTCTCTCGACTGGTGAGAGTTCGGAGGGCAATTCGCGCAAGAATTCGATAAAGCCTGTTGGTTTTCCCATACTGGTGTTCTGGTTAGAATTTACTATTCTGGTAGTTTGTCAAAGCTGAAGCCTGTATGCTTATGAACTAACTATTGTCATATAAATTGTGGGCGATCGCACCTCAGATTGAGCAATTCCTACCTGAAATCTTCAATATCGCCGGGAGTCGGGGAATTGTCGGCAGCCGTAAAATATACAGCGACAGCAAAGAAAGCGGGTTTTTTACGGGGATTAAAGGTTTTAAAGGTTTTGATGCAGTATTTTCGTCCATCAAACCGGGTTTCTACATAATTTCAGCATTGCTTACTCTGGGACGATCGCACGTCACCGATAATCCCACATCTGGAAACGCTGACGGGTTAACTCTTCGGACCCGCCAGGGTCAACTTTCAAGCCCAGTCCCCATCAGGAGGCCATCGAGATCCAATACAAAAAGTTACACGGGTTGCAGAATAAATATTATTTTCAGGATATACTACTGTAACCCGGTCAGATAAGCGGAGTTAACTTGTTTCACTCAGTCCGAAAATAGGTAAATAGACTCATGAGCATTACAATTCATAATGTATCGAAACACTTCGGCTCGTTTCACGCAATTGACAACGTGAATTTGGAAATTAAAAGTGGCTCTTTAGTCGCGCTATTGGGGCCTTCCGGTTCCGGGAAATCGACTCTGCTGAGGATGATTGCGGGACTCGAACCGCCGGATAGCGGTCAGATTTACCTGATCGGGGAGGATGCTACCCAGCAGTCGGTGCAGGAACGGCATATTGGTTTTGTGTTTCAGCACTACGCTTTGTTCAAACACATGAGTATTCGGAAAAATATTGCTTTTGCGATGGAAATTCGCAAAGTTCCTAAAAACTCTATTAGCAGGCGAGTTGATGAACTTTTGGATTTAGTGCAGTTGACAGGTTTGGGCGATCGCTATCCTTCGCAACTTTCCGGCGGCCAGCGGCAGCGGGTGGCTTTGGCCAGAGCTCTAGCAGTTCAACCAAAAGTGCTGCTGCTAGACGAACCTTTTGGAGCATTAGATGCTAAAGTCCGCAAAGAATTGCGATCGTGGCTGCACAACCTTCACAAAGAAGTTAACATCACCACAGTTTTTGTGACTCACGACCAAGAAGAAGCTATGGAAGTAGCCGATGAAATTGTGGTAATGAACAAAGGTAGAGTCGAACAAGTTGGCACTCCTGCTGAAATTTACGACAAACCGGCATCAGCTTTTGTGATGAGTTTTATTGGGCCGGTCAATGTGCTCTCGAATGCTGCGGGTTTGTTCGCCAGCCACGCCCCAACGCCTCGCCATAATGGAGCCGCTCACTCGGACGTAGTGTTTTTGCGCCCCCACGACGTGGAAATTAAAACTAAGCCGGAGTCGGGTTTTGCATTAGCAACAGTCAGCCGCATCATTCATTTAGGGCGGGAAATACAAACCGAGTTAGTGTTAGAATCCGAGCAGGTAGTAACAGCTTACGTGAGTCGCGAGCGCTTCGATTCTCTACAGTTAACGCGAGATCAGCAGGTTTACGTCAAGCCCAAACACGCGATGACTTTCCCTGCTTATTCAATTTAAATCAACGGCTGTATCTTTCTCAAAATACTATCGGGAAGCTTCTACAACAAAACACTGCTGCTACATCGTTACCAGGCACGAGCCTGGTAATGCTGTCTCGTGGCTCTAAATCGGAGGCAGAGCCTCCTGAAATTCATTCCCAGGCAGAGGCTGGGAACGGGAAAAAGCTTCCTCCTGAAATTTTGAGGGAACCATAAAAAAAGGTCAGCGAAGAATATGAATGCTAACAAATTGTTCAATTTAGCAACTAGCACTTTACTTGCTTATCGCCGCCACATCCAGGCAGGATTAACACTTTGTGCAGGATTGGGACTGTCTGCGATCGCCTGTTCAGTCGCCTACAATTGGGAATACAAATCCATGCAAGCCGAACTGCAAGAGCGACTGGACAAAATAGCTACAGAGATTCAGAGAGATGTTAGCGGCAATTTAGAAATAATTCGGGCAGCAGGAGCATTTTACAGCGTATTTGACGGGGTTAAAAAACCAGAAATTAATACATTTGTTGGTACTGCCCTGTACCGCCATCCGAGCCTGAAGGCGATCGCTTGGCTGCCCCGTGTTTCTGAGTCGCCGCAATTCCTGACTGATGAAGTAGATTTAGGTTTAAATTTGACTGCCAATCGCCTAGCGTTAGAAAAAGCCGCAAAAAGACAAGAAATTATCGCGACTGACCGCCAAAACAGGTCTTCACAAACTCAACCAAGCGTCTTGGTCTTTATGCCAATTTTTAGTCAAATTTCTGCTGGTGATACCGCAGCCTTTCCGGAAAATTTTTCTGCTAGGGAACCCGAAAAATTGAAAGGTTTTACTCTCGGAGTTTTGCTGGTTGATGCTATTGTTAAATCTGCTTTACAGGAAACTAAACTCAACTTTATAAACGTGTATCTTCAAGATGCTATGGCTCCTGAAGCAGAAAGATTTCTCGCTTTTTACGAAGCGAAGACTAAAAGGATAATTACTGACAAAAATATTAAAAATAAACTCCAAATAGGGGAAAGAGCTTACTGCCCGGACGGCAGCAGTTGCACCCGCATTCTCAATATTGAAAATCGCAGGTGGTTGCTGCAACTGAGGCTAACGCCAGAGTACATTAATCCTCTAAGATTTTGGCGTTCTTTGACTGTTTTAATTTTTGGGACAATCTTAACTTTGGTGGCGACACTTTATCTAATGAGTTTGTTAACTTATACCGAAAAAATTGAAAAAATTGCAGCAGAACGCACGGCAAAATCTCAACAGCTAGAGCAAGCTTTGCAAGAATTGCAACAAACTCAATCTCAACTTATCCAGCAGGAAAAAATGTCTAGTTTGGGTTTATTAGTTGCTGGTGTCGCCCACGAAGTTAACAATCCTATTAATTTTATTTACGGCAATATCCACCACGCCAGCGCATATAGTAGCGATTTGTTGGAGTTGGTAAAACTCTACCAAAAACACTATTTATACCCTACGTCGGAAATTGCAGATCATTTAGAAAATATTGACTTTGACTTTCTCAGCAAAGATTTGCCGCAACTGCTGTCTTCGATGAAAATAGGAGCCGATCGCATTGTTCAAATTGTCAAATCTTTGCGGAATTTCTCTCGTTTAGACGAAAGCGAAATGAAACCTGTCAACATCCATGAAGGCATTGACAGCACTCTGCTAATTCTGCAAAGCCGCCTGAAAGCTACAGGCGATCGCCCGCCGATCGAGATTGTTAAAAACTACGGCAATTTACCTTTAGTAGAGTGCTATGCCGGACAATTAAATCAGGTGTTTATGAATATTCTGGCTAATGCGATCGACGCCCTTGAGAGTTACAACCTCGATCGCGGGCCCAAAGCAGCGAAATCCAATCCGATCGCGATCGCCATAACCACAGAATATTCACTCCCTGACAAAATAATTGTGCGGATATCTGACAACGGCCCCGGTATGGCAGAAAATGTCAAAAAACGGCTGTTTGACCCGTTCTTTACGACTAAACCAGTAGGAAAAGGGACAGGCTTGGGACTGTCAATCAGCTATAAAATTGTCGTAGAAAAGCACAAAGGTACGCTGCGCTGCGATTCGACACCGGGATTGGGGACGGAATTCTCGATCGAGATTCCGCGGCAGCAAGAAGTCAGACAAGCACTACCGTTTGTTTCGCGGAAAATATCGGAGGCAGCTTAGAAAGGGCTGGGGAAGGAAAAATTTTTTGCCATTAACTACTGTAATTAGGTCGGATTACAGTATTATATGTAATAATGCCACAATCAAGACTGCTTTAGGCAGCTTAAACCGTCGGCACGGCCGATACTGTATAACCAAAACACGGTGAGACTAAATATGTTCACTGACTTGCAAATTATTTACGAACGCGACCCCGCGGCGCGCAACTGGCTGGAAGTATTATTTTGCTATCCCGGACTGCAAGCACTTTTTTTGCACCGGATAGCACACTGGCTTTATTCCGCTGGTCTGCCGTTTGTGCCGCGCTTGATTTCCCAACTGAGTCGCTTTTTAACAGGTATTGAGATTCACCCAGGAGCAAAAATTGGTAGGGGCGTGTTTATCGACCACGGCATGGGGGTGGTAATTGGCGAAACTGCGATCGTGGGAGATTATGCTGTAATTTATCAAGGAGCGACCCTTGGCGGCACGGGTAAAGAAATAGGAAAACGGCATCCGACGCTGGGAGAAAATGTAGTCGTGGGAGCAGGTGCTAAGGTTTTAGGCAATATTCAAATTGGCAATAATGTTCGGATTGGTGCAGGTTCGGTAGTGCTGCGGGATGTCCCTAGCGATTGCACAGTTGTGGGAATTCCCGGCCGGATCATCCCTCAAAAAAAGCAGGTGGAAGATGCTCAAAATTCTCAAGGCATACCGGATTTGGAAGCTCAAGCAATTCGAGCTTTGTTCGATCGCATTAAGGAGTTAGAAGACCAGGTTAATATTTTAAAATCTCAACTATCTCCCCTAAAAGCAACTGAATCAGATCAAAAAGAGGCAGAAAAACATGAATTATTCATGTATTCTAATTTATTCATTACAGACTTTTTAGACGGTGCAGGCATCTAGTAAAGCTTTAATTTATATAGAGTTTTGCCCACAAGACTATCCTGCAGCCCTGGTACAAACTAACTTTAATTTATTCAGTAACTGGCTATGACTATTGCTTCTCTTTCCACTAAAACTTTTGATGAAACGAGCCGACATATATTTTCTCGCCGCTCGCACTTGCCCAACAGAAGCAATGCTTTGTGGCGAATTGAAACTGGAGTAGTGCGAACTGTAACGTGGCTTGAAGATGGCACAATTATCACCTTGGGATTGTGGGGGCCAGGTGATACGATCGGCAAACCGATATCAAAATGCGATCCTTTTCAAATTGAATGCCTCACTAAAGTCGAGGCAATTTTACTATTGGGCGAGCGCTGGCTAAATAGAGATATTTTGCTCACTCACATTCAGCAGGCTGAAGATTTTATGGTAATGCGAGGTTACAAAAGAGTTGATTTTATGCTCTATCAACTATTAACTTGGCTGGCTAAGAGGTTCGGTTCTGAGGTAGAGCGAGGACATCTGATCGATATGATTTTAACGCATCAGGATATTGCAGAAATTATCGGTACAAGTCGCGTAACTGTCACTCGCACCCTCGGTCATTTTGAGCAGCAAGGCTTGATCGATCGTCTGCCATTCCACCGGATTATTCTACAACCTTCGGAGGTGTGGCACTACGAAATTTGACACTCGCCTGCCTAAAGGCGAGGGGATTCTTGATTCGCAGAATCGACTTGCCGATGCAGAATTACTTCAACATCGGTAGCGGTCAATTCTCCACAAGCGTTCGGATCTAAAATCCAAGTTCCGGTGTGCCCCACCGTACTCAATCCCCGACTTAGAATATTTTTAGCGGCATTCCAATCACGATCTAATACGCATCCACACCGACAAGCATGGGTTCGCGTTGATAGAGTTTTCTTAACAATTGTTCCGCAGTTAGAGCATTCTTGACTTGTTCCATTGGCTGGCACGGCAATCGTAATTCTTCCGAATACTTTGCCGAAATATTCCAACCACACTCGGAACATATACCAAGATGCGTCGTTAATCGATTTCGCTAGACAGTGATTCTTCACCATATTTTTAATCCTCAAATCAACGCACGGCTACACAGTCGCTAGACTGGATCACGCCGGAGAGCCAATTTCACGGCAAAATCTTTACGTTGCCTACTTATTTTGAGGTGGCGCTTTCCTAAAATCACTCTAGCCTTTTTTCTATTTTGCGAACCCTTGACTCGTTTGGCAACTCGTCTTTGGGCTTTTTTTAACCTGCGCTCGGACTTGCGGAGAAATCGCGGATTTTCGACTGCAACACCATTGGAATCTGTGTAGAACTCTTTTAGTCCCACGTCTAATCCAATGGCGTTGCCAGTAATTTCAATCTTCTCAGAGCGGTCAACTTGAATGCAGAACTGGATGTAATATCCGTCTGCTCGCTAACCCGAGCGCACTCGCTTGATTTGACTGCGTTGGTAGAAATGCAAGTCGCGCGTTCCTTTTAATTTGAGTTTCCCGATTCCTTTCTTATCGGTAAAAGTAATAGATTTCCGGTCATCTGCCAGACGCCAGCCAGTAGTCTTGTATTCGACCGAGCGGTTGTCTTTCTGGAATTGCGGAAATCCTTTTTTTCCTGGGACTTTCTTTTTACAGTTGTCATAGAATCGGGAGATCGCCGACCACGCTCTTTCTGAGCTAGATTGGCGAGCCATGCTGTTTAAGTCATCGCAAAACGGGAATTCTTTAGCTAGAACAGCGCTGTACTTGTTTAAGCCGTATTTATCGACTTTTGTGTTTTCCATCCAAAAGCGCAATGCTTTGTTGCAGATGAACTGCACCGTTTTAATTGCTTCGTCTACAGCGTCAAATTGCTGTTTTTTACCGAATGCTTTGAACTCAAAAACTAGCATGACTTCGACCTCATCACGATATCTTTATGCTAGCTGGGCTGGCTTAATATTGCCGAATTATTCACAATAATATACAAACACAAGTACGGGCGTATCCCTAAATTAAGAGAAAGCCGTCCTAAAAGGACGGGGTTTTAAACCCAGTTTTGTGAGAATTTGCATTTATTAAATTTTCTCCTCCACTGGTCAATAAGTTCAAAACCAAGGGTGACGATCGCACTTGCTTTTCTCTTTTTCCTGATTTCTTTCTTCTCACAGCCAACAGATGCGGTATGTCGCACCTGTTGACTGCCGCCAAGTAGGTGAGTATTAATAAACTTAACGATGACACAGCATATATCCGCCTACCTACTTAGCAGTTACTTTAAGGGGGCGGTATTGCCTCTAAAATACTCGCTCCCTGCAACATTTGAGACTTTCGGACTCTACCCGCTTCTGGGTATTCCCAAGACGGTGCAAAGGGCGGAACTAAAAACGGGCAAGCTTTCCACCCACCCTGTACCGCCACGCCGAGCATCAGGCAGTTTCCGCCCCTGTGCCCGTGCTGCTCGTAATACCGACAGTGACGACAGCTTAAATTGCCTACATTTACGTTGCTCACATGATTTCTCCAACCGTTTTTATAATAAAAATATATTAACATCTGTACACCTACCGGAATTGTGTACTATGATATAGTGTACAATTTAAACTCGATCGCGAGTGGGGAATGTGGAACTATCTTCTAGAGTAGAATATGCCCTGTTAGCGCTCTTGGAACTGGCGAGCCACCACCCGAAGGATTCGCCCCTAACAGTGAACGAACTTACTGCTTCTGGTGAGATACCAGAACGCTATCTAGACCAAATTCTTGCAGTGCTGCGGCGTGCAAGTATCGTCCAGAGTCTGCGGGGCGCTAAAGGCGGTTATTTACTGGCAAAAGAGCCTTGGCAAATTACTTTGCTAGAGGTGTTTTCGACACTCGAAGGCGACGGCAGCAGCCAGACTCAAAAAGTTTCGGAATCTGTAACAATAGAAAAAACTGCGGTGCTAGAAATCTGGCAGGAAGCTCGACAGGCATCTTGGGAAGTTTTGGGAAAATACACATTACAAGATTTGTGCGAACAGCGGGATGTTCTGAAACAAGCACATCCCATGTACTACATTTAACTGGAGAGAAATTAAGCCATGAAAATTGCTAAGGATGTTACAGAAATAATTGGCAGAACTCCTTTAGTTCAGCTCAATAAAATCCCCCAAGCCGAAGGAGTAGTTGCTCAAATTGTGGCAAAATTGGAAGGGATGAATCCCGCTGCTTCGGTGAAAGATCGGATTGCGGCGAGCATGATTCAGGCTGCAGAAGATGCGGGGTTAATTCAACCGGGGAAAACTATTTTAGTTGAACCGACTTCAGGCAATACTGGAATTGCTTTGGCAATGATTGCGGCGGCGAAAGGCTACAGTCTGATTTTAACGATGCCGGATACGATGAGTTTAGAGCGCCGATCGATGCTGAAAGCTTACGGAGCTCGGTTGGAATTAACTCCGGGACATGAAGGGATGCTAAGCGCGATCGCCCGTGCGGAAGAAATTGTAGAAGAAACCCCCGATGCTTTCATGCTGCAACAGTTTCGCAACCCCGCTAATCCGAAAATTCACCGGGCAACCACGGCCGAGGAAATTTGGGAAGATACAGAGGGTAAAGTAGATTTTTTAGTGGCTGGAGTTGGCACCGGCGGTACGATTACTGGAGTTGCTGAGGTAATTAAACAGCGGAAACCGAGTTTTAGGGCGATCGCAGTTGAACCCGCCAGGAGCCCCGTGCTTTCTGGAGGCAAATCTGGTGCTCACAAAATTCAAGGGATTGGTGCAGGATTCATCCCGGAAGTGTTGAAACCAGAGTTAATTGATGAAACAATCGCAGTTAGCGACGAAGATGCGATCGCCTACAGTCGCCGACTAGCCAGAGAAGAAGGATTGTTGTCAGGAATCTCAGCAGGCGCGGCTTTGTTTGCGGCTATTCAAGTCGGCAAGCGTCCCGAAAATGCAGGAAAATTGATAGTTTTTGTGCAGCCTTCTTATGGCGAACGCTACCTCAGTACAGTCTTGTTCAAAGACTTAGAATTGCCGACAGTCAGCGAACTCGAAGCATTAATTAGCAATTAAGAGGACACGGCAGTGCCGTGTCCCTACCCCAAGGAGGACAAGGCGCAGGGCCCTGTCCCTACCCGGATTAATTGTAGGGACACGGCAGTGCCGTGTCCTGATTGTGGGTAACATTAACTCCGATGCTACCGGATTTGATATAAAATCTAAAATCCAAAATCGATTGAATTTTCAGACTTGATACAACTTCCAACTAGCCATCGCCAACATTCCGTAAATCACAAATTTTAGCGGGCGTTGAGGCATAATTTGGCATAATTTAGCCCCTACTAAAACTCCCGGCACCGAACCAAACCAAATTGGCAATACTAAACTCCAGTCTACTGTTCCGAGGCTGAGGTGTCCCAGAGATGTAAACATCAACAAAATGGCTGCCTGGGAAATATCTGTCCCCACCAATTTAGAAGTATCCAGGCGGAAAACAGCAATCAGCAACAGTGCAAACATCGAACCGGAAGACACGCTAGTGATTCCCACTATGCAGCCTAAAATTGCTGCCGCACTAACAGTACAAATACGGCCATAATTAGTATTTAAGTCCCATTCTGGGGTCGCAGGCAATTTAAATTTAGGGAAAAATGTTTTGACCACTAATTGGCTCAGCGATAAAGCGACAATTAGGGCGATCGCTACTCCGAGAACGCGCAGCAATATGCTGTCTAAATTCTGATTTCCGCTGGATTTGATGCAGTGTAAAATCCACACCCCAGTCAGCGAACCGGGCACGCTGCCCAAAGCCAGCCACTTAACTACTTGCAAGTCTAGGGTTTTTTGCTGCCAGTGTTTGAAGCCGCCAACAACTTTCATCAGTGTAGCAGCTACGACATCCGAACTAATAGCAATTGATGCCGGAATTTGGAAAACAAAAATTAACATTGGGGTGATGAGCGAGGCTCCGCCAACTCCGGTCAAACCAACGATAATGCCTACGAAAAAACTGAGAAACGATAGTAATAAGTAGTTCACGGTTATGCCCAAAAACTGTGTATTTAAGCGCTGCCAACCAACAAATAGATAACTTTGGCGGCTCCTGCCACACAGCAACACAGGCAAAATCTTACTCGCATTTCAATATTTATTACCAGAATTTTTGCTCTTCAACGCTTAAAATTTTACACGTCTTTAGCTACAACAATCTCGGTTAAACTCAGTAAATGCAATTAAACAAAGCTACAAAAAATGTAGTGTAAAAGCTCCCTGATTTTTTTATATTTACCTGTGTAACTGATTAAAAAGCCTAGATTCATTGATGGGTTTATCTTCTGCCTTCTACCTTGAACTGACTATCGTCATAGGTAAAACAGAGCTGAGGTTAACCGACTCTTTGCCTGCAAAGAAATCTGGAGTATCGAGAACATTAAAATGAATCAATGCCACAACGACAATTGTGAAGGCGGTTGAGGAAACTAAACCCGTCAATAACTCTTTTTTGAGGTTTTTTTCCTTGGGTTTGTCTGCAAAAACATCTACTGCCCCGAATTGCATCAACAGAATTCCAGCAATATTGGAAAGCCAGTAGCCGACAATTGTGCCAGGAAACAGTAAATCTGGGGAAAGCCCACTACAGATATACCCAAAGGCGTAGGCAATTGGCAGATTGAAAAATATGTCGTTCCACCAACACAGCGGTGATAGCAAATATCCAATTCCCAGAAGTAACCCGCCTCTGATTTTTTTAAACCAGACTTCCTTAAAACCCTTAGCTTGTGGCAACTGTTGGGTCAGTTGTCCTGCAAGCTGGTACTCTTGACTGACTTTTTTAGCGTTTTCCACGAAAATAGCTCATAACTCGATCGACTTACCGTAGTTTAGCAGCAAAGCTGAATTATGTCTAGTAAGTCAATCGACTTACCGTATTTTGTTGTCGATCGGCTCAATCTACTTTCTTTCGGGTACAAAAATATCGATGAGGGAGAGGTTGTTGAGAATGCTGGCTGGTGTCTGTTTAGGCTGAGATCGAGAAATTGAAAGCTTCAGGCAAATGCTTGACAGTTTGCCAAAGATATGCAGTATCGATGCCCCAGTAATATTGCAGGTAAACGAGCAAAAGCCCGATCGCGACTGTCACGCCTAGCAATTTAGGGACTATTTTCGCGACAGTCTCGATCACTACGAATGCTGCCCAGATAGCAGCACCTAAGATGAGAATGGAAGCGATCGTGGCAACTGTATCGCTGTTCATAATTAACTCCTGTTGACAATCAATCGGGTATGACAGAACTACTTGGGCTCAGGGCGATTGCCAAAATCGAATAAATTACTCCAATTCCCAATAAGCCCACAGCAAAACTGAAAAATAAAACCATGGCGTCTGGGGGATTGTAGGTATCGCGGTCAATTTGGTGGCGAACGGTGAAGTAGTGCTTAGTTGAGATTAAGACTGTCACCCAACCTATTAGAGAGAAGATTAAACCCAACTTCCACCCCATCGCCTGACGGTAATGTACGGGCATTTGCACGACGCGAAGTCGGATGATGACGACGCCAAAAGCCATGAGGGCGATCGCGGCCCGCATCCATGCTAAGAAGGTGCGCTCATTTGCCGATCGATCGATCGCCCGCGACAGATTTTGCTGCTTTGGTTTCTCATCATCTACTTGCATCGGTTTGAACTGACATCTTGCAGCAATATAAATAAGAGGATTTTTCGTGGGGTCGGGCGGGTTTATAGAACCTATTTGCAAGCTTTAAGGCTGTTGGCGAACCCGCCCCTACGGCTAATTGAGAATGGTGAAAGATCTCAGTTTGAACGATAATTGCACGCGATCGAACTCTTTCAGATTAATATAAAACCAGCCTCATTATTCAGGTGCCATCAAACCTTCTAAGCTAGAAGGAATGGTGAACATATAATAAATTACCCCAGCCCCTAGGATGGCGATCGCGAGGCTGAAAAGAATTACCCAGCGATCGGTAGGTTCATAAGTATCGTAATCGATATCGTGGCGGACGCCGAAGTAGTGCTTAGTTGATAAGAGCACTGTCAGCAAACCCACTGTTGAAAAAAGCAAACCCAACTTCCAACCATTGCCTGGAGTTGGCAGCAGAGGGGGATGGAAGGCGCGAAGGCGCACGATAACTACGCCAAAACCCATCAGCGATATTGCTGTCCGCATCCATGCTAAATAAGTGCGCTCGTTTGCCAAGTGATCCCGCACCCGCGACGGATTTGGTCGCTTAATCTTTTCTGTATTTAATTTCGTGGATTTCCAATTTAATAGCATAGATGCAACCTTTTAATATTAACTCCAAATATGAAGGTAAACCGATATACTTTCGCTGGGACGATTATCCGCCGGGAGCGAACCCGGCGGGATTTTGCGTTGCAACGGGCTTTATACAGCCGATCGCATTACAACTTCACCAAAACTAATCATTTTCCTCAGTAGGTGCGTTGGGAACTTGTGCATCTATGTAAGCCTGAGTCACATCAGGAACAAACCAATTCGCATCCCCAGGCTTGAAAACTTTAGCAGTAGGAACGTTGAATTCTACAGCCCCCGTATCGGGATTAGCTCTGGCTACAAGTTGAGTTCCGTCAACTATCTTAACAGCTAGACCGCCCGTCAATTCTTCTGAAGGTCGATCGGTAGTTCTTAAATCGGTTGCTTTGATATCGCTGGGTAGATAAATTCCATCGCAATCCCATTTATGTTCAGTTGTTTGACCGTCAGCTAGAAAATAAAGAGCATTCTCGTAAGAAGAAGGTGCTTTTTTGCGTTTCTGGCCGTAGACAGCCAGGGTTTTTCCTGTCTCGTTGCGGCACTGACCCCAAGGTTTTCCAGTTTCTAAAGTGTATTTTTGAAACTCCAATTGAGAGATTTTTTGCTGAAGTTGCTCAGGGGTATAAGTCTCGGCGAGATTGGGTGCATCTTTCGCTGCCTTGAGAGTGTTCAGAGCTTCAGTCACCTCTATGTAGTCGGGATTGCTTGCATATTTCGGCGTTTTTGGAGCATCGGCCCAGGATGGGGGAACGAATACTAAATTGGCGGTCATTACCAAGAGCACTAAAACAAATTTGAAGATTTTCACAATTTTTCTCCTTTTCTCGATTGTCAGGTTTTTTGCAACTTTCTGTTTGCTGGCAATTTTAGGACTTAGGCAAAAACGATATCTCTTTAACTGGTTTGCCTGAGAAACCAAGTTTTGCAGAATCGAAAACTCTTTTTTTTAGCATTATACCTACTGTCAAAGTCGAGCTGCGTGGGGTAGTGGCGAAGTGTTCGGGCGATATTTTAAGGATTCACCCTCAAGTTTTTAGCTCGGTTTGATTCACCACTACAGGATTTATTGATACAAGAGGTATATTGTTGCCTAAGTCTGGCAATGGGCTAGCTCAAAAGATGGTTTCAACTTTCGTGAATGCTTGAGGCTAAATTAGTTTGAAGCTGCTTTTAGCTCGATCACTCACTTGATTATTAACTTACCATATTTGTTGATAAATTTCAAGCAATTTAGCGGAAATTTTCAGCAAACAATTGTTAAGAAAAAAGTGATGAGTTAGGACGTATGACTTCTGGCAAATTATCTACCTATAGAGGGTTGAAAGTAGCGGAACATTGGCTAATCATTAGTTAGATTGTAATGGCGGGAGCAGCCGATAACTACCGCTTTCAATCAGGATGAATATTCCCAAACCAATCAAGACAAAAGGGACAGCAGCCTTGGTATAGCGAGTCAAAATACGGGCGATCGCCCTTTGGCGAGTTAACCGGTAAGCGGCATAAGACCAAACACCTACCATCACCGAGAAAACCGCCAAAATCACCACCAATCTCGGCAAATCGCTGCTAGCAAAAAGCGGCAAATAAATGCCGATATTGTCACCCCCGTTGGCCACTGTTACCGCAGCCACATTCAAAGTTTGGGGGTTGAAAAGATTGGCGAGTTTTGACACAGCAGATGAGTTAGGTTTACGGTTAAATTCGCCCGATACCGCTTGTACGTCATTTTCCTCATTTTCTCTGTTGACTAAGTGACTGATGCCGATCGCGATCGGAAGCAAACCCAGCAAGCCAATCCAAGCTTTCGGCACAATTAAACCGCCAAAAAAACCGGGCAAACTAGCAGCGATCAGCGCTGCAAATCCGAGGTACTTACCGACAAAGATATGCCGGGGGCGGAAAGTATCATTCACCTGGGCGAAGAACAGCATCGAAATCACCATATCGTCGATATTGGTTGCGGCAAAAGATGTCATCCCGGCAATAATCGCTGCTGCAATCCAATTCATGTGCTGTCCCTTAAACTTTTCTAGACTTCAGTTTCCCTGGCGTTACTTCTGCTCATAGTTATCAAACAGAAAGCGCAACCCACTAAAGATATTATACTTAAAGTTGGACTGGCCAGAGTGCCGCTTTTCACCAGAATCGCCATTCCCAATCCGATTAAAACAAAAGGCACAAGCTGATTGCCGTAGCGAGTCAAAGTATCTGCGATCGCCCGCATCTGAATTAACCGATAAGCAGCGTAGCACCAAACGCCCACCATCCCGAAGAATACAGTGAGAACCACCGCCAAACTTTCTAAAGTATTGCTAGCAAAAAGCGGCACATATATCCCGATATTGTCGCCCCCATTTGCCACCGTCACCGCTGCTACGCTGTAAGTTTGAGGAGACAGAAAACTGCTAAAAAAAGAGTTCTCAGACTGCTCTAATTCTGCCTCAGCTTCCGAATCGTCAGTGTCTGGATTCAGCAAGCGGCTTAGCCCGATCGCAATTGGCAGCAAACCCAGCATTCCGATCCAATCAGGCGGAAAGATTAAGCGGCCAAAAAAGCCGGGAAGGCTAACGAAAACCAGTGTACTAAAGCCCAGATACTGACCGAAGACGATATGCCTGCGCCGAAATACTGCATTCACCTGCGAGAAAAACAGCAGCAGAATCAGAATATCGTCAAGATTCGTAGCTGTAAAAGCCGTCATTCCTGTAGAAATTGCTGTTAGTAATTCATTCATTTCTGTGTCTCCTTAATTTCAGCGGTCTGTGCGGTTGATCCTGCGGTCTGGCAGGGGTTAAAACCCCCGCCTCAAAGCTCAATTCCTCTCAAGAGGAATGAAGAAATTATTAGTCCTCTTCAGAGGACTTTTGCTATTAGCCAGGGAATTAATTCCCTGGCGGTCTTGGCGGCTAAATTAACATCTATAAACACCGCCTTGCAACTAATCAAAGCCTTGATTGTCGATCGATACTGCTTTCAATCGAACACCGCCGTAAATTGCATTTTCTTCCTCGAACTTGGCATGAATTGCGTCAATACCCTGCTGCATCGAGCCCGCCAGTTCAGGAGAACGCCGCCGCTGCCAGACAAACCATCCGCAACTAGCAACCAAATACATCAAGAACAAGTAAGGAAACGCATCGTAAGGAGCTTCTGGAGGTGGGAACATCGTGCTGCCTGGAATGCCCACACTGCCCGCAACCGGAATCATCATAAATGCGATCGCCACAGCCGAGAACCCTACATCCCGCACACGCAATTTACCAATTTTGTGCAGGTAAACCGGGGCTGCGATCGAAATTAAGACGTACACTGTTAAAAATCCGTAGCTGCAAATTGCCCCCAAATAACCCATACAATCGAACAGTTTGATGCCAAACACAGACATCACAGCAGGCACCAAAAATGTCAGAAATGTACACATCGTTACTGCAACGTGGGGAGTTCTATTAGATGAATGCGCTACACCTAATGAAGAGTGAAACAAACCGTGCCGCGCCATCATAAAAAACACTCTCGCCGCTGGATTGATGCTGCCGAGGACGCAAGCAAAAAAGCTAAACAAAGCGCCGAAAGCCACTAATTCTCCCAGCCAGCCCATGCCCACTTGCTGCGCCAGAAAACTCAGAGGTTCTTCACTATTAGTAATAGAAACTCCCGTACCGCTAAAACCCAAAACCTCAATATAGGTCATCAGAATGAAGAATAAGCCTGCCATAACAGCACTGCCCATGACAGCCCTGGGGATATTTTTCAAGGGTTTTTTCGCTTCGTCACCCAGAGATGTAGCACTTTCAAAACCTGAGAAACCAAACATGACTAAGACAAGTCCCGTCGCTATGTTCCCCGGAGTTACGCCTTCCAAAGTTAATTGGGATATATCTAAGGCAAAACCTTTGTGCGCCCAGATGATGATTCCTAAAAGCGCGATCGCCGCCACTGATGCCCCTTCCAGCCACAGCATCGCCATAGCTGAAAGCTGGATATCTTTGTAACCTGCATACCAAGCAATGCCAGCCCCGATCGCCAATAGCGTAATCGGTGACGGATGGATGCCTAAATGACCGATGAAACTACCCGTAAAGTTGGCAAAACCACACAAAACGGACATCGCAGTAAATAGATAAGCCAGTACCAAACTCCAGCCGCAAATTACGCCGGCCGTCGGGCCAAGTCCTTTAACAATGTAAGAATAAAGAGAACCAGCAGAAGCCGATCGACTCGCAAATTGGTTGATATTGATGCTGACAAATACTAGGCCGATCAAGCCGATCGCAAAACTCAGCCAAGCCCCGTTACCCGAAAGAGCGACGATTAAACCTATATTAGATGCTGGTATAGTTGTAGGTGCAATGACGGCAAAGGATTGAGCTAAAACCTCCCCGAAGGAGAGGCAGTCCGGCTTTAAGCCGTGGGTACTGTGATTTTTTTGCGTTTTCTTGGTCATTTATCTTCTCTTTTTTTGTCGATCGACTTTTGGCGATCGGCTTAAACTTGTCGGTGCTGCTTCAGCATTGGGCCCTGCGTTAGAAGCTTAAGTATCACCTTAAGGCTCTTGAGGGGTAGAATCAAATGTTGTTTTTTATCGAATTAATAAATACAAGTGATGCAGTGCCGTGGCAAAAGAACTGTTGAAAGACGAGACCTATCTGTCGCCACAAGCTCAAACCCTTGACGTTAAAAGGAAATTTTAAATAGCGGCTGGCAACCGTGCTTTTTTGGTAATTCCAACCTGTACAATAGAGTCGAAAAGTTCAGGTCAAAGTTAAGCCGCAAAAGATTTTTATTTCAAAAAAGAACTGTATTTAGTAAAAGGGTACTCAGGATGGCCGGAATGACGCTTGACCAACTGCGAGTTTTTTTGGCTGTAGCAGAACACCTGCACTTCAGCCGCGCGGCGGAGGAACTTTACATCACTCAACCCGCTGTCAGTGCGGCAATCCAAAGCTTAGAGGCGCAATATGGAGTAAAACTATTTCACCGCATCGGCCGCCACATCGAAATCACTGAAGCCGGGAAGTTGCTGCAAGTTGAAACGCAGAAAATTCTCGACCAAGTTGCTTTGACTGAGAGAGGTTTGCGGGAGTTGAACGACTTGCAGCGAGGCGATTTAAAATTGGGTTGCAGTCTGACCATTGGCAATTATTGGCTGCCTGATAAAATTAGCAAATTCAAACAGAAATATCCTGGTATTTGCGTGAATTGTACTCTGGCAAATGCCGAAGAAATTTGTGCGGGGACGGCTACGGGAACATTTGATTTGGGTTTAGTGACCGGAGACATCAAAGCTTCGCTTAAGAACACTCTGGAGGAAGAAGTTATAGGCAGCGAACGCTTGCTGATTGTTGTTGGCAAATCTCACCCTTGGTTTGAACGTGCAGAGGTGAGTTTAACGGAAATTGCGCAAACGGATTGGGTGATGCGAGAAGCTGGTTCTGGAGTTCAGCAAATGTTGGAACAAGCTTTGCAAAGTTGGGGCATTAATCCCTATGAATTGAATGTAACTTTAGTTTTGAACAGCAGTGAAATGGTAAAAGCAGTGGTGGAAAGCGGCACAGGTGCAGCGGCTATTCCTGAATTGATGGTAAAAAAAGAATTGCAGCTATCTACACTGCGAGCGATTAAAATTATAGATAGCCAAGCAAGTTCAAATGTAAGTCTTGAAATAATTAAACCAGTTTTGAAACTGAAGCACCGACAGCGTTTTCAAACTGGAATTACTAAAGCTTTTGAACAGATATTAATTCAATTTCCTGGAGATTGGTAATTTAGGACTTACGCACCAATACTCAAGAAACCGGATTTTTGACCGACATAAAAAGCTAAACGCCGTGTATTTTTGGGACTTGTGCACGGGAGCATCTCAATGAAAGCAGTTAAGCTAGAAATTGGAGTTTTAAGGCTCTCTTGCTGCGGGGCAGGAGGAAAGAGGAAGAAGGAAAGAGGAAGAAGGAAGGAGCCAGAAGAAGTGTTTTTACAAATATGAGATACTCCCCTTGTGCACCGATGGTCAATCGATTTTAGATTTTAGATTTTAGATTTTAGATTGAAGCGTTCACCCCACGGATAAATTCGGGGGGCAAGTTTCATCGGATACAGGTTTTTTATTTCTGGACGGATGAATCCGGGGGCTTGTATCCTGGATGCTTTCGGTCAGAAACCGGATTTTTTTCCGAAAATCCTTCGTCTTAGGTAACAGATTAGATAAAAAACCCGGTTTCTTTGGGCTGATGCGTCCAGGGCTGTTATCTATCGACCAATTTCCTCAAATCCAATAAATTTTTACCCCCATCACCAACAATCAGCGGCAATTTCCCATCCCATTTTTCTATAGCTTGCCTTTGCAACAGTTCCGGAGTCAAATTGTTTCGCAGCAATCTTTGCACTTCGGCTTCCCCTTTGGCTAAATTCACTTTAGCCTCTGCCTCTTTTGCTGCCTTCAGTGCTAAAAACTCCCCTTTTTTTGCTTCCTGTTCGGCAATTTGTTTCGCCTCCACCGCATCGCTAAACCGCTCAGAAAAGTGAACGTGCACTAAAGAAATATCGTCAACTGCAATGTGATATGTAACCAGCCTCAAAGTCAAAAAATTATCTACTTCGGCTTTAACTTCTCCCCGTTTAGTAATAATTTCTTCAGCCGTGTATTTGGCCATGACTGCTTTTAATACTTCTTCAACTGCCGGAGCGATAATGCAATCTACAACTTCTTTTTCGTCACCTATTTGTTGAAAAATAGCATTTGCTTCTTCTGGGATAATGTGCCAGTTCAGCGCTACATCTGTGAAAACATCTTGCAAATCTTTTGAGGAAGCTTCAGCAGAATTTTCCTGTTTTTGCACCCTGACGCTCAATTTTTTTACAGTATCAACTAGGGGAACTATTACGTGAATTCCTTCTCCGAGTACCTGTTCTTGCACTTTACCAAACTGCATCATCACGCCCCGTTCTCCAGCGTTGATAATGACAAAAAATTTGGACATAATAGCTAAAAAAATTATCACTATAGATAATTGAACAGCTATATAAACATCCTTATATTTTTTATTGCTTGATTTGAGTGAGTCAACGTTACTGCTGGATTCTCCAACCATATTCCACCCCGATCGCACTTAATTATCGGACAAATATTGACTTAACTGCTATTCTATTTGCCTTCCACCAGCAACCGTTCAAAATCCGCTGCCACCAAAGGAGGACTGAACAAATATCCTTGCATTGTATCGCACTCGTAGCGCCAGAGAAAATCTTTTTCTGCTTCGGTTTCAACTCCTTCGGCAATTACCTCAAGACAGAGACTGTGCGCCATTTCAATAATAGCTTTCACGATCGCTGCATTTGTGCAACCATCGGTGATATTGCTGATAAAACAGCGGTCGATTTTTAAAGTATCGAAGGGGTATTGCGCCAGATAGCTTAAAGAAGAATACCCAGTTCCGAAATCGTCAATAGATATACAAACTCCCAAATTTTTCAATTGTTGCAAAGCAGCGATCGCACTTTCGGCATCTTCTACCATCAAACTTTCTGTCAGCTCTAATTCCAAACTGCTCGGTTCCAAACCAGTTTCTGCTAAAATTTGGGCAACTCTGCTGCTGAGATCCGGTTGGTGAAATTGGCGCGCCGACAGATTCACCGCTACCCGCAGCGAAAAACCAGCATTGTGCCAAACTTGCATTTGCCTGCAAGCTGTCTGCAAAACCCACTCGCCTAATTGTATGATGAAGCCAGTTTCTTCGGCATCGGGAATAAATTCTGCAGGCGAAATCAGCCCTTTTTCTGGATGCAGCCAGCGCACTAAAGCTTCTGCACTCATAATTTTACCTGTCTGGACATTGACTTGCGGCTGATAGTAAACTTGGAATTCTTCACGTTCCAAGGCGTTGCACAAATTTGTTTTTATCTGCTGTAATTTGTGGGCGGTATCTGGGGTTAAGACGCCGTTTTGCCATCGCCAATTATTGTACTGTTCGGCGACAGCTTCTTGTTTTTTCAAGCGGCTCGATATCGCTCCCACAAGTTCAGCTTTAGTAAAAGGTTTAGTCAGATAATCATCTGCTCCCAATTCCATACCTTGCCGCATTTCAGAGCGATCGGCTTTACCGGTCAGAAAAACAAAAGGGAGTGTAGCAGTAACAGGATTCGATCGCAAGGCCACCAGCACCCCGTACCCGTCAAGTTCTGGCATCGTCACGTCGCAAAGAATCACGTCGGGAACATTTGACACCGCCGCATCTAAACCTTTTGCTCCATTTTCTGCACCCGTCACGTCAAAACCTTCAGCTTTGAGGAGTTTGAGAATATTCTCCCGAATTACTTGCTCGTCCTCAATCACTAGAATCTTTTTCATACGTCATTCCCTGCAAGCGGTATAATTGATAGGCGTTACTGAACGCGATAAGCGTGGCAATAACTGAGAACGCACAGCTCGATCGGCACAACAGCGGAATATTTTCCGACACAAATAGCAAACACCTGAAAAACGCTAATTTTTCAAGCATAACTAGATTAATGTTTCTGTGCTTACTCAGTGCTGTCCGTATTATTACGAGGTTAATTAATAATCTCTCAACTAATTCTAGGCGATCGATAGTTAGCAGCGCCTTAAATAACTGCTAAACTAATTGTGCCACCTGAACGATTGTCTGCAAACAATCTCAGCCTATTTATACCAGTTGCCAAAAATAATGCAACTGCAAGCAAGTTCCAAACCCTTGCGGAGTCAGTCTTCCCCATTCTTCAATGTAAAATCTAAACTTTTAAATCTCAAATGGTATTACCTACTGGATTCCCTGAACCCGCACAGATTGGGGTCATAGAAGTTAAGCAATATCCTCACTACCGCGCTGTCACCTACACCCACGCGGGCGATTTGCGACAAGCAACTGGCATCGCCTTCAATCCCTTATTTCAACACATCAGCAACAACCAAATTGCGATGACAACGCCAGTAGAAGCCCGCTACACCGAAACTTCCGGGCAAATCGATGCGGTTCCCCAAGCAGAAGTTTCGTTCCTCTATCCCGCACCAAATATCGCCCCCAGCAGCGTTAACTCCGCTGTAGAAGTTACGGATACTTCGCCCATGACGGTTGTCAGCATCGGCGTGCGGGGGGCCTACACTTGGGAAAGCTACGAAAATAACCTCCAGAAACTCAAAGATTGGCTTCAAGAACATCCTGAATACGAAATAGTCGGGCCGCCGCGCCGCTTTTTTTACAATTCCCCGATGACGCCGGAAGCAACTAAAATCAGCGAGGTACAAATTCCCATCAAGTGCCGCTGACGTGAACAACTAATTCGCGAATGTGACCCCGCTGGCGGTGTTCCCACAGGTAAATTCCCTGCCAAGTTCCTAACAGCAACCTGCCGCGATCGATCGGGATTTGTTCGGAAGTGTGAGTCAGCGCAGTGCGAATGTGCGCCGGCATATCGTCTGGGCCTTCCGCATCGTGAATGTAGCGATCGTCCTCCGGTACCAGTTTAGCTAAAAAGTTAGCCAAATCCTTAAGTACATCCGGGTCAGCATTTTCTTGAATCACCAAACTAGCAGAAGTGTGGCGCAAAAATAAGCTGCAAAGTCCCGTTTGAATACCTGAATTCGCCACCGCATCTTCTATCTTAGGAGTGATGTTGCACAGAGACTTCCCTGTAGTTTTAATTTTGAGGATCTGTTGATAGTGAGACATTCGATTTTAGATTTTAGATTTTAGATTTTAGATTTTGGATGAGACTGATGCAAGACTCTTCAGTCTGGCGTTGCGCCGACTTTGTTTGTGCAGGATCGATTTCAAATCGCACTTATGAAAAATAGTCTACAACAGCTTGGGCGATCGCCTCCGTACCATTTTTCTCCAATTTATCCGGCAAACAGGGCCGATGCAGCGGTTGTCGCAAAAACTCCCAATCCCCCTCAAAAAACTCCGCAGCCGTCACAATTTGATGTTCCGCATAATTTTGAATCCCTTCCAGCAACACCGCCGCTTCTGCAAAACCTTCTCTCATGATAGAAACAACAGGTATTTCCAAGCGCAAAGCTTCTGCAAAAGTGCTGTATCCCGGTTTAGAAACTAAGCGCCCGCAGACAGGCATAATATCAACTGGACGCGGTAAAATCGGGAAAAATTGTGCAAACTCCTGATTTTTGACTTTAATCAAATTCGACAAATCGGGAGCTCCCGCATCAAAAGTAATAAATTGCCAGTCGCTAAATTGCTGTAAATTTTGATAAGGAATTTCCTCTAAACCCAGTCCGCCAAAAGTCAACAATACAGTTCTTTCCAGCGGTGTTTCGATACCGAATACTTCCCGAACTTTATCGTTACTGTAGCGAGGATTGCCGCCAGTCAATCCCACATCTTGAACATTCGGGAAAGCTGGCATCGGTTCGTGCAAAGGAAGACGAAAAAGCCGATCGCACATTCCGAAACACTCACCAATCCAATCTGCCATTTCTGCAAATTCCCCGCCCCAATCGCGATAGATAAAATCCCACCCAAAATTGCTCATCATCCAGCAAGGAACCCCAGCCGCTGCCGCCATGCGCGTTGCCAAAGGAGGAATATCTGCCAGCACCAAACCCACGCGATTTTGCTTGATAAAATTAACTTCGCTGGCAATTAGCGAATTTTGCTTTTTCCGAATTTCCCGCAATTTTTCCAGCGTCGCGTCTTTATCCATATTCAAACTGTCAGCTTGCACCACACCCACATCAAAAGCCCGGGGACGGTGGATAAAGTCGCCGCCAATATAAGATTCTAGCAGCCACCGAGGTGCTGTTGTTGTGATAATTAGTAAAATATCTGGATTTAATTCTTGAATTTTTGCAGCTACGGAGGAGACTCGGACAGCGTGGCCGAATCCGTGATTTGTGATGGCAATATATAATGTTGGTCGAGACATTGATAATAGGGAATGGGGAATTGGGCATCGGGAATGGGGAATTGGACATCGGGCATCGGGAATTGCGAATTGGAGGTAGAGACTGGAAGCCAACAATGCCAAGCTTCAAGCGACGCACAACGAACAATGACACAATTAATAACTAATGACTAATGACTAAGCGGTTGTGTATTTAACTTGTATAGCCATCCTAAATCATTTGTGAATTTCTTACTCCCTCCCCTTGATAAGGGGAGGGTTGGGGTGGGGTCAAAAATTTACGACTCCTGCAAGGATTGCTATATATTCCTGGCGTTGCTCAGAGCAACGGCCCAGAAAAGTTTTATTATTATTGACTATAATAAAGTTAGTTTTTAATGATGAACGCCACTCCTCTCTTTATGAAGAAATTAAAACTAAAAATTTTCCTCCTAACTTAATTATAATTGTACAGGCCTCGAATATGCAAGAACTCATCAATCAGAAGCGCCCTCAGACCAAACAGGCAATTGATTAATTTTTTCCAGCGTTATATCTACATACTTTTGACCCTGCGCCGCCCGATTTTCCCCAAAATATCCCTCATCGCCGTCGTGCTTGTGAGGGCCGCTGGAAGCTTCTGCATAGCGGCCTTGCAAACGGGCTTGATTGAAAGGAGAAGTCGCGTACCAGTACCAGCGAGTCGGAAAAACTATGCCGCCAATATCCTCAATTGAATCGCGAGTGCCGCGAAAGTGGAAAATGCGATCGGCCTCTGCAAAACCATTTTCTCCCGAAAACACGCCCCCAACCGAAACAACCGTAATTTCTGCCTTCAGCCATTCTTTAAGATAGCGAGTAGCACCCAAAGCAACTTGTGCGCCGCCGCTAGTGCCAATTAAAATAACTTTCAAAGGTTTTTGAGAATTAACTAAAATGGGAGATTGAGCATTCATCCGCTCTATAATTGCATTAGCAATTCCCTGATTGTATGCAAAGCCGTAGCGATAATCTAGAGAAATTGCAAACCTCCAGAGATTGCGAATTTTGATGAATATATCCCCCGCGATCGGCCCTTTTTTTGCCTGTTCTGCAAACCGCCAAAAAGGAGCTAGCCACCGCTCTCCTCCTAAACTTTTGTTAGACGCTGAGTAAGGAAAAACATCGCCCACTGCTACGCACTGCGGGTGACTTTTAACTAAACGCTTGAGAAAGAACTCTTCGCCAGGGGTTAATTCGTCCCCCGAAAAATCGCCAACTCCGGGTAAAAAGATGATATAACAATTGACCTGCGAAGACTGGCGGGCTTCTAAATTGCCCTTGTTTGAAGGCAATATCTCCGGCGGATTTTTCTTGATACCAAAAGTTTCGGCACTTTGATTCAGCCACCATATAACAGTTCCCACCGGCGAAAGAATGCCCCAAATTATCAGGATTACACCTGCGACGATCAGCAAATTTAAACTTCCCCCGCGCAGCCATGCAAGTATCCGTAAAATCAATCTTAGCATTTAATAAAATCTGGTAGAATGCCCATAAATTAGCTAATTACGTAGAAATATTTCCGTGATTCTGCTGTATTAGAGCTTATTTTGTAAAAGTTGTCAACTATCTTGAGGAGCAGGAGTTCAACGTGAAGGGAGAAGATTCAATTGCAGGTTTGGGGGCAACGCTTTGGAACGCACTTTCTTTGAACGGCAATTTTTACGAAAAAACTCCCTACACTGGCAGAACTAAGCGAATAGCTTTAACAATTGTAATTTTAGCTGCGCTGTCCCGCGTGTTGGGCAGTGCTGTCATCTTGTTAATCAACCGAACTGAGCCATCAGTATTATTTCTAGGACTTTTGATAGATGGTTTGGCAGTCGCGGGGGGTTATTATTTTTGGACTTTCACTATCTTTAAAATCGGGGAGTGGCTGAAGCCTGGACACGTAACTTATGGGGAGTTGCTGGTTCCGATCGGCTTTGCCTACGCGCCCCAAGCGCTGAATTTTTTAACGCTGATTCCCTTGTTGGGAGAAGGAATAGAGCGCATATTAGCCCTGTGGAGTTTGCTAGCTGTAATTGTGGCGGTTCGCCAAGGTTTGGATATTAAAACTCGCTGGGCGGTGTTAATTTGTTTTGTGGGTTGGCCGTTGATTCAAATTGCGATCGGCTTTGTGAAAGTAATTGAACAGTTGCTTGCACGATGGCTTTAATTAATCAATACGGCAGCAGTATAGTAAACTCGCTGCCCTCTCCAGGTTCCGACTTGCAAATTAGCTTTCCTCCATGTTGTTCTACCACAATTTGATAACTGATAGACAATCCCAAACCCGTCCCCTTACCTATCGGTTTAGTAGTAAAAAATGGATCGAATATTTTACCCAGCACCTCCGAAGTCATACCCACACCATTATCAACAATGCGAATCGCTACTTGATTGCCTTCCGCGATTTCAGTGCAAATATGAATTGTCGGAGTATGTGTGGAGTCAACTTCACTCCCTCTTTTCCGACAAAAAGCATCAATCGCATTGGTCAGTACATTCATAAATACCTGATTAATTTCTCCCGGATAGCAGTTCAATAAAGGCAAATTGTCGTACTGCTTGATTACTTGAATATCAATTAATTTGCGATCCAAAATCATCAAGGTGCTGTCGATACCTTCGTGGATATTAACCCATTTTCTATCTGATTCATCTAGCCGAGAAAAGTTTCGCAGGGACAGCACAATATCGCGAACTCTCGCAGCGCCCAATCTCATTGAATCTATCATTTTAGTGAAATCATTCATCAAAAAATCTAAATCTATTTGCTCTGTTTCATTTACTATTTCTTGCACTGGATTTGGGTAATTTTTTTGGTATAGACGTAGTAGATGTAGTAAGTTTTCAGCGTATTCATTGGTGTAATATAAATTTCCATAAATAAAGTTAATCGGGTTATTAATTTCGTGAGCAATTCCGCCGACCACTTGCCCTAAACTGGACATTTTTTCACTTTGAATTAGCTGCAATTGAGTGTGGCGAAGTTCTTCCAGTGCAGTTTGCAATTTCTCAGTTCTTTGCGCTACTCGCGTTTCCAGAATAGTATAAAAACGGGCATTTTCTAGAGAAATAGCTGCTTGTGCAGACAAGATTCCCAAAATTTCAAGCCTGTCGCTAGTAAAAGCACCTTTTGTTAAATTATTTTCTAAATAAAAAATTGCCGTAAGGTTTCCTTGATGGATAATTGGCAATACCAGGATAGATAGGGGTTGATTGGCCGCAATATAAGGGTCAAATTGGAATTGCTCGGATCGGGTAGCATCATCTAAAACCAAGTATTTTTGGGTTCTTTCTACATAGTTAATTAAGGAAATCGGGAGGATATCGGATTCGGCAATCGGGAGAGATTGTAACACGGTTACATCATTAAACTGACCTGTCAGCGCAGCTTCTATAAATAATTGATTACCTGTCTTGGCAAGAAATAATACTTTTTGAGCGCCTGCGTTTTCCTTTACAAGCTGTACGAGTTTCTCTAGCAAACGGCTGAGGATAATTTCACTCGAAACAGCTTGAGATGCTTTGACAACAGTTGGTAAATCCAGCACCAAACTATTGTTGATAGTAGTTTTGGTAGTCGTGACAACATTGTTGTATATTGCTTCTTGATGGCGATCGACTAAATAATCATAACGAGATTCTAAGTCTTTAACTTTGGCTAGAGAGCCCCAGCGGATGTAAGCATAATAAGCTTTTTTCACATAAGAGCGAGCACTGATATCTTTATCCAAAGATTGATAAAACTCTCCCGCTAATTCATAAGCTAATGCTTCTTCGTGGGTGTAACCGTTAGCAGCAGCTCCTTTAATAGCTAAGTCATAATAATCCATGGCTGCAAGTTTATCGCAGAAAATTCGAGCTTTCTCAGCTTCCACTAACTCGTACTTGTGCTGATAATTCATGGGTGCATGGTAGGCCCACTTTTTCAGAATTTGCTGATTAGAGTTAACAATAGCTAGGTATGCTTCTCGATTGTCACTGTCAGGATAGTGAGCGAGGAGGGCCAGCGAATAGTAGAAATTGTGTACCCCAACAGTGATTAAGCCGATCGCCCCATCTGCGTATTCTGCCGCTAATTTACCGATGGCAACAGCCGCACCATAATCTTTAAATAAATAAAGCAGCATCAATTTAGCAACATAAGCTGCAAACAGCGACATTCGATTATTTTCTTTCTGCCAGCGCGACATTGCAGCAGGTTCATCCAACCTGCCGCTAACTAACCGTAGTTGCTCTGCTGTTTGGCTTCTTAAGCTTGAAGCAATTCCTTGCCAAATTTGAGCATAACCTATGGCAAATTCGTGTTTATTTTTCAGCAAAAAATCCATATAAACGGTTTGTTTATCTTCGACAGATTCTAGCGGTTCTCCCACCAAAAATAAATTAGTAATATAGTGCTTAGAATTATAAATTGCCCATTCTAAATCGCCAGTTTCGACACCAACTTTCATTCCTTCTAGAAAGGAAGCAAGTGTATTTTTAGTAGACTCTTTCCAGATTCTGATATGAGCATTAAACATTACATAAACCTTAGCTTTGTGTTGGCTAGCATTAAATTGTTCTAGCAGCTTTAAAGCGATTAGTCCAGCGTAGTAGCCAGCTTCGATATCGCCTTCTGTCCCGCACTGGATCATTCCATAAAGAGTATAGGGAAAAGCGGCTAATGCTGAATGACCGCGATCGATACAAAGATTGACCATCGTCAAGACGAGGGAGGACACAATTTCCGGTTTGGCAATATAAGCAGGAGGATAGAGGGCTGTCATGATTTCCATAGCTGCCAGTTGATAAGGATCTGTCATAACTGGCAGGTTTTCTAATTCCTCAAGCTGAGGCAATTTTGGCACTGCAATGGTTTCGTTATCTAATAGGTTTACTCCCAGCATTTTCAGCACTTTTAGACCTGTTTCAACAGCTTTTAGCATCTGGCTTTGAGCCTGATAAGATAGGATTTTTAGCTGATAGACTTTCACTATGTCAAGCTGGTTTTTAGCAGATCGCAAAACCACTTCCGCCAAATTTTCTGCTTGCTGGAAGTTGGTGTTTAAATATTCCGCTTCCAGCGTCTCTACATACAACCGCAACGTCATGCTATAGTTGCGTTCCCAGCTATCAGGTGCTAATAACGACATTCCCGCATTCAAATACTTAACAGCGGGTTCGTAAGCATTAGCTGCTTTTGCCTTATGTCCCGCGATTAAATTTAATCCTGCTAACTCATCTTTTTCTGATTGCAGGATCAGACAATCAATTCCTACATTCAACTGGTTGATCATCTCAAAAATTTTCTCTTCTACTTTATCGGTGGGCGTATTTTCAAGTAGCAATTTACCGATGCTAAGATGAGTTGCTTTCTTTTCATCATCAGGAATCAGCGAATATGCAGCTTGCTGGACGCGATCGTGCAAAAATTTATAGCCGACTCGCGAATAATTGAAAGTTAAATTAACTGCTGATTCTCGATCTAAAAATAAAGGAATGAGGTAACTCTCATTCAAAGGAAGTATTAACCCCGCTTGCAAAGCATCCCAGAGTTCAGTCGCCGTGACTGATGGAGATTTTGCGTTGACAGTAGAGAGAACATCTAGAGTGAAATTGTCCCCAACACAAGCCGCCAATTTCAAAACTTGTTGTGTAGTCTCTGGCAATTGTTGAATCCGACTGGCTACCAGTTCAACTACACTCTTATCTGTGATGCCAATAGCTTGAATCTCCTCAATGTTCCACTGCCACTGCCCTTTTATTCCGGGAGACAGCAGCAGGGTAAAGTCGAATTTCAAAAGTTGTTCTTGATAAAGAGTGTTGAGCAATTGCGTCACAAAAAAAGGATTACCACCAGTTTTATTCCAAATTAACTCTGCTAAGGGGTGAATTCTTTCTGAGTCGTTTAATGTCTCAGAAATTAACTCAGTTACCTGGGCTAAAGAAAGAGGTTCCAGCACTAATTCGTTGATAATAGTTCCCGTTTGTTCAAGGTACTCTACTGTTTGCATTAAAGGATGTGTAGAGCTAACTTCACGGTCTCGATAGGCTCCAATTAATAGTAAATATTTGCTGTCTTGGTCAGTTGCCAGCAATTCCATTAATTTTAATGTCGCTGAATCTGACCACTGCAAGTCATCAAGAAATATGACTAATGGATGCTCTTTTTGCGCGAATACGTGGATAAATTCTTTGAATAGCCTGTTAAAGCGGTTTTGTGCTTCAGTTGGGGCAAGTTCCGCAACGGCAGGCTGTTTGCCAATTACCAATTCTACTTCGGGAATCACGTCAATAATTACTTGCCCGGAATCACCGAGTGCGGCTAAAAGTTTATCTTGCCAATCTTGTAATTTTTTGATATTTTCCGCAAGTAACTGTTGGATCAAAGATTGAAAAGCTTGAATTAAAGATGCGTAAGGTATATTCCGCTTGAATTGGTCAAATTTACCTGAAATAAAATAACCCCGCTGTCTGGTGATAGGTTTTTGAATTTCGCTGACTACTGCCGATTTGCCTATACCTGCATAACCAGAAACTAGGATCATTTCAATTTGGGAATGGGAAGAAATTTCTTTGGAGGGATTAGCTACACGTTCAAATGCAGCCAATAGTTCCCTGACTTGTATTTCCCGACCGTACAATTTTTGAGGAATCAGCAACTGACTCAATATATCTAAGTTTCCTGGTGTAAAATCTACTATTTGACCTGTAGTTTCTAACTGATTTAAACAATTTTCTAAATCTGCCAACAATCCGCCTGCGCTTTGATATCTATCTTCGGCATTTTTTGCCATCAATTTCATCACAAGTTGTGAAATGGGTGGTGGAACGTCTGAATTAATTTTATGCGGCAAAATTGCTTGAGAAGCTATGTGACAGTAAACTATTTCTAAGGGGTCGTTACTCGGAAATGGCAATTGACCTGTCAGCATTTCATACAAGGTAATTCCGAGGGAATAAAAGTCGGTGCGGTAGTCGAGGGTGCGGTTCATTCTCCCGGTTTGTTCGGGAGACATATAAGCAAAAGTGCCGACAATCGAGTTAGGATTATTAATTTGGGGATTTTCTTTGGACAATCGCGAAGCAATCCCGAAATCTGTCAGTTTAATAATTCCTGTTTGGCTGTTGATGATGATATTGCTAGGCTTAATATCTTTATGAATAATTTTTTGAATGTGCAGATATTCTAAGGTTTTTATGAGTTGGATACCAAACCTCAAACAGGTGATGACTTCGAGCTTTTGTCTGGACATGAGGCGATCGAGAGATTCGCCATTAAAGTCTTCTAAAAGCAAGCCGAGACGGTTGTCAAAGGTTTCTAGGCTAAGGACTTTAACTAGGCCTGGATGGTCTAAATGTTGGCGAATGCGATACTCGTGCTTGATCCGGGTAATTGCATCGAGGGTGGGATATTCAGCTTTCAGGATTTTGAGTACAGTTGTCTCCTGCTGGGTGGGGATTTTTCCTCGATAAATAATTGTTTCGATACCTTCGTGGAGAGTGGAGTGGATTTGGTATTGCGAAAGAAATTGCATGGAGTTCTGCTGAGAGTTGAAAATATATCTGATTCTAGTCGCTGTTCGCTGTTGACTGTGGGCTGTTGGCTGACGGCACGACCACTATCAACCGTCAAAAGTCTTGACAGGGCAACAGTTATATGCTTAATTCAACCATGTACTTAGGCAAAGAAAAATCAAGCTTTATTTACTCGTACAAGAATATAATTTATACATAAAATGATAGTATTCAGGCAATCAAGCCATTTTGCTACTATTATTCTGAATTAATATCCGATCGACAGCGGACGGCAACCACACCCCTACTATTCGGGTCTCCCCACTGTCCCTACCCCTTTAGCAAGATACATTGTTAGAGAAGGAAATACACAAAAATTTACATCTATAATTTGTGTAGTGTTCCAAATCGCTCCTCACCAGCAGCGATACAGCCCTCGCCAAGACAGTAGGATAGAAAAAATATGTTTGAACGCTTTACAGAACAAGCCATTAAAGCAATCATGCTAGCCCAAGAGGAAGCGCGACGCCTCGGTCACAATTTTGTAGGCACCGAGCAAATTCTTCTGGGACTCGTCGGCGAAGGCACTGGCATCGCTGCAAAAGTATTACTGGATATGGGCCTCAACTTAAAAGAGGCACGCAATGAAATCGAAAATATCATCGGTAGAGGTTCCGGGTTCCTCCCGCCGGAAATTCCTTTTACGCCCCGCGTCAAGCGCATTTTTGAGACGGCGCTGAACGAAGCGCGGCAGTTAGGCCACAATTACATCGGCACCGAGCACATCCTGCTGGGGCTGATTCAGGACGATGAAGGGGTAGCGGCGAAGGTGCTGCAAAACTTGGGAATCGATCGCCAGAGAGTCCGCACGCAGGTAATTCGTGCCGTGGGAGAAGTCGCGGCGGTACCCGGAGGCAGGGGAGATAGCGGCGATCGCAAAATCCCGACTTTAGAAGAATTTGGCACAAACCTGACCAAGTTAGCCGCAGCAGGCAAACTCGATCCCGTGGTGGGTCGCGAAAATGAAATCGAGCGCGTGATCCAAGTGCTCGGCCGCCGCACAAAGAACAATCCAGTGTTAGTAGGCGAACCGGGAGTCGGCAAAACAGCCCTCGCCGAAGGCCTCGCCCAGCGAATTGTTAACAGAAACGTCCCGGAAATTTTAGAAGACAAACAAGTAATCAGCCTCGATATGGGTTCGCTGATTGCTGGTACAAAATTCCGAGGCGAATTTGAAGAACGGCTGACGAAAATCATGGCGGAAATTCGCGCTGCCGGCAACATCATTCTGGTCATCGATGAAATTCACACCTTAGTCGGTGCAGGCGCAATTCAAGGCAGCATGGACGCCTCCAATATGCTCAAACCAGCCCTTGCCAGAGGCGAATTGCAGTGTGTCGGCGCAACTACCTTAGACGAATACCGCAAGCACATCGAGCGCGACGCTGCGTTAGAACGCCGCTTCCAACCGATAAAAATCGGGGAACCGAGCGTGGCTGAAACAATAGAAATATTGTACGGGTTGCGATCGGCTTACGAACAGCATCACAGACTGACAATTTCCGACGCAGCTTTAGAAGCAGCGGCCACACTGTCAGACAGGTACATTAACGATCGGTTTTTGCCAGACAAGGCGATCGACTTAATTGACGAAGCAGGTTCCCGCGTCCGCGTGATGAACTCGCAAACCCCGCCCGAAGTTAAAGAACTCAAAAAGCAACTGCCGGCAGTAACAAAAGAAAAAGATGCAGCAGTGCGCGAGCAAGACTTCGACAAAGCTGGAAAATTGCGCGATCGCGAATTAGAAATTGAAGCCGAAATCGCCGAAGCTACGATCAACAAAAGCCAAGTCAAAACCTCTCCCATCGTCACCGAAGAAGACATCGCCAACATCGTGGCTAATTGGACGGGAGTACCGGTCAGCAAGCTGACAGAATCCGAATCGGAATTGCTGCTGCACATGGAAGACACGCTGCACCAGCGCTTGATTGGTCAAGAAGAAGCTGTCAGCGCAGTTTCTCGGGCCATCCGCCGCGCGCGGGTAGGCTTGAAAAATCCCAATCGCCCGATCGCCAGTTTCATCTTTTCCGGGCCCACAGGCGTCGGCAAAACGGAACTTACAAAAGCCCTGGCAACATATTTCTTCGGTTCCGAAGAAGCCATGATTCGGTTAGATATGTCCGAATTCATGGAACGCCACACTGTTTCCAAACTCATCGGTTCGCCTCCGGGTTACGTCGGCTACGATGAAGGCGGCCAACTAACAGAAGCAGTCCGCCGCCGTCCTTATACCATCGTGCTGTTCGATGAAATCGAAAAAGCTCACCCGGATGTCTTCAACATGATGCTGCAAATCTTGGAAGACGGTCGCTTGACTGATGCTAAAGGTCGGACAGTTGACTTTAAGAATACACTGCTGATTATGACCTCAAACATCGGTTCGCGAGTGATTGAAAAAGGCGGCGGCGGTCTGGGTTTCGAGTTTAATGAAAACTTTGCAGACGTTAAGTACAACCGCGTTCGCAATTTGGTCAACGAGGAACTGAAACAGTTTTTCCGTCCCGAATTTCTAAACCGCTTGGATGACATTATTGTCTTCCGCCAGTTGAATAAGGAAGAAGTCAAGCAGATTGGCGACATCATGTTGCGGGAAGTTTTCAGTCGCTTAACGGAACAGGGTATTACTTTGTCGGTAACGGAACGGTTCAAGGAACTGTTAGTTAAAGAAGGCTACAATCCCAGCTACGGTGCTCGACCTTTGCGGCGTGCAATCATGCGGTTGTTGGAAGATGTACTGGCTGAGGAAATGCTGTCTGGGAAGCTGACGGAAGGCCAAAGCGCGATCGTTGATGTGGATGAAAACGGTCACGTTAAGGTGGTGCCCGATGGTTCATCTGAGCCGAAATTGCCTGAATTCGCTTTGAGTCATTAATCTGACAGACACCCAGATAAATACTGTGGATTAAAAACCCGGTTTCTTGAAGAAACCGGGTTTTTAATTAAAAAAAATACCAATTAAAAAAAATGCAATTCTCGACCAGCGATCCCAACCATAATATAGCAATCCTAAATGATTTGTGAGAAACTATCCTACTAGGTAAAAAGCTGGGGAAACTGAAAGATTTGGAGATGAGTGACTAATACCATTTTAGACTTGATATTTGAGATTTGAGATTGAGACTGACTGTATAAGGGTTTGGATCGCGGGCAACCAAGTTGCATTTTTTTTTGAAACTGATATTAGATGGAGGCTTGAAACATTGCCAGACTAGATAGTGGAAGCTTGACTCAATGAGGAATGACGCTACCTTCGCGCCCGGGAGGGGCGATTCTAAGAGCGCAATAACTACGCTTCACGCGGGGGGATTCCCCCTAGAAAACGCTCTTGTTCGGGGCGATTCCAGTAGCGGGATAGCTACGCTTCATGCGGGGGATTGGCACTATGTGCGTAAATCCTAAAGTCTTGAACCCACTCGACCAAAAAACCCGGTTTCTCGTTGTCACCTTCGAGCCTATATGACCAAATTACGTGCAGAGACCGGGTTTTTGCGTCCAGGACTATCCTATTTAATGCACATCGTGCTCCGGCTCGCTATCCTATTTGTAAAGTTTTTTATAGATCCGATAGAACTGCTTTTGTTTGATGGATAATGTGAGTTTATTTATTTTTGGTCAGGAGAGATCGCTTTACCAAAGTATTTACTTTTCTTTACAAAAATCCGACCAAAAAACGGCGCATGAAGCAAAAATTCCCTTGCAGACTTTAAATGCGCCGCGCGATCGACTAGAGTAAAAAAAATGGCTTTATCCGTTTATTCATCGCAAAGGAAACAAAGCTCATGGTTCAACGCGGTTCTACAGTCCGGATTCTCCGCAAAGAATCCTACTGGTATCAAGAAGTGGGCACCGTTGCTACGGTAGACCAAAGCGGCATTAAATACCCAGTTATTGTTCGCTTTGACAAAGTAAATTATGCCGGCGTCAACACCAACAACTTCGCCCAAAGCGAATTAGTGGAAGTATCCGCCCCCAAAGCGAAAGCAAAATCAACCGCAGCTCCAGGCGGCAAGCAAACCACGATCGAGGAAAAAACCCGGAAAACCGGCAGCGGAGGAGCCCCCCAGCAGCCGAAAACTTCAACCGACAGCAAACCGGGTGCCGAAACTCCGGGCAGCGTCGAAGGTGCGCCAAATCAAGGAACAGAACAGCGCTAATTGTGCCAGAACTGCCAGAAGTTGAAACTATTTGCCGGGGTTTGAATCAAGCAACCCTCGATCGAGAAATGTTGGGCGGGGACGTGTTGTTAAACAGCTCAATCGCCCGCTCAATCTCTGCGACCGATTTTTTGACAAAAGTCAAAGGAAAGTCGATCGAACGCTGGTACAGACGCGGCAAATACCTCCTGGCAGAACTATCTCAATTGCCAGAAGGAGAAAGAGAGAGGGGGAGAGAGGGAGAGGGGGAGAGTGGGAGAGTGGGAGAATTTCTTGCCCAAACTCCAATCTCTTCCCGAACGCCTTCTTTCTACCCCTCCCTTTTGCCTTCAAAAGCTGGCTGGTTGGGCGTTCACCTGCGGATGACCGGGCAACTGCTGTGGGTGAACAGATCCGAACCCCTGCAAAAACACGCGCGAGTGCGGCTGTTTTTTGAAGGAAACCAAGAACTGCGGTTTGTAGACCAGCGCACCTTCGGGCAAATGTGGTACGTGCCTGCAGAAACCGAGGTTTCCAGCACTGTCACCGGTCTGAAACTTTTAGGGCCGGAACCGTTTTCAGACGAGTTTACAACAGAATATTTGGCCCGCAAGCTCCACCGGCGGGCGCGACCTATTAAAACAGCTTTGCTAGACCAGTCACTGGTAGCGGGTTTGGGCAATATCTACGCAGACGAAACTTTGTTTTTGTCGGGAGTCCTGCCGACAACTCTCTGTGCGGATTTGACAGCAGCGCAAATTGGGCGCATTCATACAGCTATTATTCAAGTTTTACAGAAGGCGATCGCATCCGGCGGCACCACTTTTAGCAATTTTCTCAACGTCCAAGGTGTCAACGGCAACTACGGCGGCGTCGCTTGGGTGTACAATCGCGCCGGTCAACCCTGCCGCACTTGCTCCGCAACCATCGAACGTATAAAATTAGCAGGGCGATCGACTCATTTTTGCCCCGCGTGTCAGCAATAAGCAGAAGGAAGAAGGAAGAAGGAAGAAGGAAGAAGGAAGAAGGAAGAAGGAAGAAGGAAGAAGGAAGAACTGATATCTTGTACCCTTGTCAATAAGGCTGTCAGGGGCGGGGGGTACCCAGCCCACAAGAATATTGAACTATTGTGGAACAGGTCGGAAATTCTGTTAAGCGAGAATGGTGCCAGATGCCAGAAGAAAGAAGAAGTCCTTTCCAGGCAAATCTAGATTAAAATTTGTATAGTTTTTTAAACTAAACAAAGCAAGTTATGGCAATCAAGAAAGGCAGTATAGTTCGCGCTGTACGCGAAAAATTGGAAAACAGTCTAGAAGCCAAAGCCAGCGACCAGCGCTTTTCCTCGTATATATTTGAAACAAAGGGCGAAGTGATGGATGTTCGCGGCGACTATGCCTTCGTCAAATTTGGCAAAGTTCCCACCCCGAATATTTGGCTGCGGGTAGACCAACTCGAAGATTTTAAGTAACTCACCAAAACTAAACATCACTGTTCTTAATGTAGCGAAGGGTGCACACCGCGCACCTTTCCTCAATTAAGCTGATTGCTAAAATCTAAAATCTAAAATCTAAAATCTAAAATCTAAAATCGAATGAATTCTCCATCAACCCGCGTCTCAATTATTGGTGCCGGCAAAGTTGGCAGCACCTTAGCCCAGCGAATTGCCGAGAAAAATCTGGCAGATGTAGTATTGCTAGATATTGTGGAGGGTTGGCCGCAGGGCGTTGCTTTGGATTTGATGGAAGCAAGGGGAGTGGAACGCCACGATCGCCAAATTGTCGGTACAAATGATTATACAGATACGGCCAACTCAAATATCATAGTAATTGCCGCCGGAGTGCCGCGCAAACCCGGTATCAATCGGGAAGATTTAATTAAAATCAATGCTCGAATTGTCACCGAAGCCTCAAAACAGGCGATCGAGCATTCTCCAGAAGCAATCTTAATCGCAGTCACAAATCCCCTAGATATCATGACTTATTTAGCGTGGGAAGCTGCGGATTTGCCAAAACACCGAGTCATGGGTATGGGGGGAATTGTCGATTCCGCCCGCTTTCAAACTTTTATTGCAATGGAATTGGGCGTTTCAATTGCTGAAGTCAATGCAACAGTCATCGGTTCTCACGGCGATTTGATGGTTCCTTTGCCCCGCTATTCCACTGTCAACGGTATTCCCATCGGTCAACTTATGGATGCTGGGACGATCGATCGACTCGTACAGCGGACTCGCCACGGCGGCGCAGAAATAGTCGGATTGATGAAGACTGGCAGTGCTTATTTTGCACCGGCATCTTCTGCCTGCTTGATGGTAGAATCAATTTTACTCAATCAGTCGCGACTCTTGCCTTGCTCAGTTTATTTGCACGGCGAATACGGCGTGCAAGATATATTTTTGGGACTTCCCTGCCGCTTGGGATATCAGGGAGTCGAACAGGTAGTGGAACTCGAACTCAGCGATACCGAAAGAGCAGCCTTTATCGAATCGGGCAAATTGGTTGCCCAAAATATTGAGGAAGCCAGGGCGATACTGAAAAGTGCTTCTTAAGCTTGTAGCAGTTCGCCATCGCAGCAGCCGATCGCTCGCCGCTTCAATATTATAATTTATACTGAGTATGACACGAGTATGACAGTGCGATCGCTCTCTTGAAAGTACCCTTCTCAGACCTCAATCGCGCTTTGATAAATATCATTAATAATGCTTGTTATGGTGTATTTAAAAAACATAAAAATTGGCAGAAAGGAACCGAGCGGTCAACAGAAGATTTTACTCTCAAAAACTCGGTAAAAATGCAAAAATTGGCAAAAGCATTTGAACTTGGTTTCCCCGAAAACGGCATGAGAATTCCTCTATAAATTAAATCAAAAATCTTCCCTGCTTGTTTTACTACTAAACAAAAGCAGAAGCAGTCGGTTTTGGCTTATCTCTCACTCGCGATATTATTGCCGAACAACACGGTGGCACTTTAAAGGTAGAAAGCAAAAGGCGAGTTGATACGGAATTGATCGTTATTTTGCCCAAAATTTAATCATCGCGATCGCCATTTCTATTTCTCAAGCTTGAAATACCTTGACTTTAATCAAAAATGTGATACCGTAAACCTTGGTATTATCTAAAAATTTCTACACTTCTCAAAAAATGTAAAAATCGGGCAAAAAGTGTTCGTCAAGCGAGGCTACCCCGAACGCGGGTGCGTTCGCAAAGTGTAGGGAATCGCCCTTGAGTTGAGCTAATTTAACCCTAACCTGCAACTACCTCAACTTTGGGAGCATCTCCTATTTGTAAAAACACTTCTCCTGGCTCCTTCCTTCTTCCTCTTTCCTCCTGCCTCGCAGCCTCGGGCCGTTCTGCCTCAAAACTGAGAGTTCTAGCTTGGCTGCTTTCATTGAGATGCTCCCTCAACTTTTTAACCTAAAACTAACCTTTGCTTCAGTGGATTTTAATAAGTTTGCACAATCAAACCGATAGCATAAAACAATTAAAATGCAACCAAACATATCTCAAAGATCGGATTGCCCGAAAGGGTGTATTAAAAGGAACTTAGGACAGAGAAATCGAGAATTAGCGACAACTATAGAAAAGGAACTCGCCTCTATTTCAAAAAAAATTAATAGAGGGATTGCAACAGGATATTCAAGCGCAAAACCAAGGAAACCTTCGATAGAGTTTGGGGTAATAATAAAAAGGTGATCGTTGGCACCAAAGCAAAGGCAAGCGAAAAAAATGTCAAAATTAGTGATAATGCTCCCGCCATCCCGTCATGAAACGCGGTTTCTGGTTTCCACTTTCGGAGCTTCCCTGACTTAATTACGTTAAGAAACCCAGTTTACGTGTAAGTTTTGTTAACATAATTCTCAATTATTGACAATTTATGCAGTAGCAAATTACGCCAGTTTTTTCAGTAAATATACGGAAGTTAACAGGCTCGATCGACCTCCCAATCTAGAAAAAATACGGAAATGCAGCTTGAGTAGCTGCTAAGTGCTAGCAGAAGGAGGAGAATTTGTCCTTTGCCCTTTTGATTTACCCGGCTCAACTTGTCGATCGCGATTGAGATGCCATCAACCTCGATACCAAACCGCAAAATCACGAAAGAAAGAGCATTATGTTTCATAAATACCTGTATCAAGAAGTAACAAACCTGCGCGAGAAACTAGCTCACCTAGAAAGAGAAACGCAATCTCAAACCTGGTTCAAAAAGCTGCAAGCGCTGATGGGAGTTATTGGCAAAATTCGCGAATCCCTAGACTTAGAAACAATATTTAAAATCACAGCCACCGAAGTTCGGCAACTCCTAAATGCCGATCGAGTCGCCATCTACCGCTTTCTTCCCGAATCCGAATCGAACGAGGGCGAAGTAGTCTCCGAAGAGGTACTTCCCCTATACACCCCATCTTTGGGAATCAGAGTTCGCGACTACTGCTTCGACCAACAATTTGCAGCCAACTATGCCAAAGGATACGTTCAAGCTGTCAGCGACATCTACAAAACCCGGTTGAACCCGTCCCACCTCAAAATCCTCAAGCGATTTCAAATCCGAGCAAACTTAGTCGTACCCCTACTGCAAGGGCAAAATTTGTGGGGATTGCTGTGCATTCACCAGTGCGGCAGTCCCCGCAATTGGCAAGAAGACGAAATCGAATTTGCCAGACAAGTAGGCGACCATTTAGCAGTTGCCATCTATCAAGCCGAACTGCACTTGCAAACCCAGAGGCAATTAGCAGAAATCCAAGCCGTGCAGCAGAAACTCCGCGACAGCGAGAAAAAATATCACCAAATTCTCGATTCGATCGCCGATCTAGTATTAGTCAAAGGCCCTCAATCAAAAATCGTGTGGGCGAATAAAGCATTTCGCGATTATTACGGCATGACTCAAGAGGAACTTCAAGGAATCACAGACGCACCTTTGAGCAATCCCGACCATACTCTCGAGTACATTAAAGATGACGCCTTCGTATTTGAGACCGGACAGACTCTAGAAATTTCAGAAGAACCCATCGCGCGGCACGATCGAGAAGTGCGACTGTTCAGTACAGTCAAAACACCCATCCGCAACGAAGACGATCGCATCACAATGACAATCGCTGTCTGCCGGGACATGACGGAACGCAAACAAGCAGAAGAAGCCATCAAAGCCAGCGAAACCAAATACCGCAGGCTGGTAGAAACCTCCCAAGACATGATTTGGTCGGTCGATGCGATCGGGCGCTACACCTTCGTCAACCCAGCAGTTAAGTACATCTACGGTTACGAACCAGAAGAAATGCTCGGTCGGCCGTTCTCCGACTTTGTGACACCAGAACAAAGCCAAAAAGATTTAGAAGTTTTCGCCCGCCTGTTTGCCGGAGAATCTATTTTCCAGTACGAAACCGCCCAAATCGCCAAAGACGGTAGCATGAAACATTTAATGTTCAACGCGATCGCCCTGTACGACGAAACCGGAAACTTCCTCGGCACCACCGGTACAGCCACCGACATTACCGATCGCAAGCGCGCAGAAGCCGCATTGCAACACGCAAACGCCGAACTAGAGCGCAGAGTAGAAGCGCGCACGGCAGAACTGCGAGAGACTTTTGCCGCCCTCAGTGTCAGCGAAACCAGGTTTCGGACGATCGCAGCCACCATCCCCGGAGCTCTGTTCCAATTTTGCAGCAACCAGGGAGTGTGGAGAGTTGAGTACATGAGCGATCGCATCTTCGATATTACCGGCGTCACAGCAGCAGAAATAATGGGAGACTTAAATACATTCATTTCTCGCATCCACCCCGAAGACTTGGAAGCCCACCTCGCCTCCGTCAACGAAGCCGTAGAAAATCTCTCTCCCTGGCACTACGAAGGGCGAATAGTCAAGCCCGACGGCGAAATTCGCTGGTGGCAGGGCGACTCTATGCCCACCCGCAGCGAGAACGGCGAAATCGTATTTTGCGGCGTATTGTTCGACATTACCGATCGCAAAGTTGCCGAAACCGCCATCCGCAACAGCCAGCGGCAGCTACAAGAAGCCCAGGCACTCGCCCACGTCGGCAATTGGGAACTCGACGCAGCCACCGGAACCATCACTTGGTCAGAGGAACTCTTCCGCATCTTCGGACTCGAACCGGCCGCCTTTGCCCCCAACCTAGCCGAACAGGTCGCTCTGATCCATCCCGAAGATTTGGAATTGTGGCGGACTCAAATACAGCGGGGACTCGAAACGGGCATCCCCTTTGATTTTGACCTCCGCCTTTGCCGTCCCGACGGCACGCTGCGGCATCTCAACGCCTTGGGTCGCGCTGAAACCGATGCTAGTGGCAAAGTGCTAAAATTGTTCGGCACGGCGCTCGACATTACCGATCGCAAAGTCGCCGAAGCCGCCCTGCGGCAAGCAGCAGCCGAGTTAGAAGACAGAGTGAGCGATCGCACCGCCGAACTCTCCGAAGCAGTCGCCCAGTTAGAAAGAGAAATCGCCGATCGAAAAGAAGCCGAAGCAGCGCTACAAGTTTCCGAACAAAACCTGCGAACCATATTTAACAATGTCTACGATGCTATCTTCATTCACGATTTAGAAGGCAACATTCTCGATGTCAATAATCGAATGTTAGAAATGTACGGAGTCAGCCCCGAACAAGCAACAAAATTATCAATTAAAAACGACTATTCAAGCTGCGATAATCCCATTCAAAACCTGGAAGAACTTTGGGAAAAAGTATTAGCCGGCGAAACAGGTCGCGTGGAATGGAAAGCGAGGCGTCCCAACGACGGTTCAACTTTTGATGCAGAAGTTGCCCTGTCGAGAATTCATCTCAACGGCAATCTCAGCGTCATTGCCAACGTCCGAGATATTAGCGATCGCAAACAGGCAGAAGCAGAACTGCAACAGGCTCAACAGTTTATGGAATCAGTGCTCAAAACCATACCCGTAGGAGTATTTTGCAAAGAAGCACAAGAGTTGCGATTTGTACTGTGGAACCCAGTCGCCCAACAGTTGCTCGGTTTCAGTGCAGCAGAAGTTATGGGCAAAAAGGACTGCGACTTTTTCCCCAGAGAACAAGCCGACTTTTTCACCGCCAAAGACCGGCAAGCCCTCGCCAGCGGGCAAATTTTAGACATTCCCGAAGAACTGATTCAAACAAGAGAAGGCGATACTCGCATATTTCATACGAAGAAAACCGCAATTCTAGATCGAGAAGGCAATGCCCAATATTTATTAGCAATTACCGAAGACATTACTGAGCGCAAGCGGGGAGAAATTGCTTTGAGGCAATCGGAAGCCAGACTCAGACAGCAGGCAGATCGAGAAAAATTGCTCAATATTCTCACCGCTCAAATTCGCAATTCCCTCGACTTCGACAGCATCGTTACAGTCGCAGTTAAGGAAATTCGCGCTTTCATGCAGATCGATCGCTGCAACTTTAGCTGGTATCGCTGCGACGGAGACGCACCTTACTGGGAGACAATCAAAGAATCTCGCCTCCCCGAACTTCCCGATTTAACAGGTCGCTATCCAGCTTCCAACTTCGGTTCTCTTGGAGAAGAAATCTTGCACATGGAAATGCTGCGGGTCGATGATGTCGAAACAGTAGCAGATCCTCTTTGGAAACAAACCATTCGATCGCTCGGCTACCAATCTATATTAATCATCCCAATGCAGGCACTTTCCGGGGTAATGAGTGCAGTTAGCTGTTGCTCTTGCAGTTCTGTGCGGCCTTGGAGTGACAGCGAAGTAGAATTGTTGCAAGCGATTACAGTTCAATTGGCGATCGCCCTCAACCAAGCCGATCTTTACGCCCAAACTCGCAATAAAGCTCGCGAATTAGAGCAAACCTTGCAGCAATTAACCAGCGCTCAATCGCAGTTAATTCAAAACGAAAAAATGTCATCTCTCGGTCAACTCGTGGCAGGAGTCGCCCACGAAATTAACAATCCAGTTAATTTTATTTACGGCAATCTCAGCCACGCCAACGACTATGCTCAAGACTTGCTGCACCTGATCGAACTTTACCAAAACTACTATCCCGATCCTGTCCCGGAAATTGTAGAGGAAGTAGAAGCTATTGAACTGGACTTTCTGATGGATGACTTGCCGAAACTGCTTTCTTCAATGAAAGTCGGTGCAGACAGAATTCAACAAATTGTTGCTTCTCTCCGCACATTTTCCCGCATGGACGAAGCGGAAAAGAAAGCAGTCAACATCCACGACGGCATAGATAGCACCCTGATGATTTTGCAGCACCGGCTCAAAGCCAAACAAAATCATCCAGAAATTGAGGTGATTAAAGAATACGGCAAATTACCGTTAGTAGAATGTTATGCCGGACAGCTAAATCAAGTATTTATGAATATCTTGAGCAATGCTTTAGATGCTTTGGAAGAGAGAGACGCGCGACTTTCTGCCGACCAACTGCGGAAAAATCCCAGCCTGATTCGTATCTGCACTGAAATGCCAAAACCCGATCGGGTGCTGGTTCGGATTGCTGACAACGGCCCGGGAATGACAGAGACTGTCTGCAATCGACTTTTTGACCCATTTTTTACCACTAAACCTGTGGGAAAAGGCACTGGGATGGGCTTGTCAATTAGTTATCAAATTGTTACAGACAGACACAACGGCTCGCTCAAATGCACTTCTTCGCCGGGACATGGTGCAGAATTTGCGATCGAGATTCCACTCAAAGCTAATGGGTAATGACTAATTGGTAATTGGGAAAGCTCGCATCCCCCTAGCTAGCATCCCCCGAGGCCAAGCGGGACGGGATTGCTGGTATTTCACCGGACTTGAGATTAGCGAGATTTATCAGAATTTCAGTGATCCCCAAACTGTCTAAAGGTTTAGAAAACCAATATCCCTGAGCTAATTCGCAGCCGAGTTCTCGAAGCTGTGCTAACTGTTCGGCGGTCTCAACACCTTCGGCGATCGCATTCAACCCCAAATTGTGAGCCAAAGTTACGATCGCCCGCACAATCTGCAAAGGCTGACCCCCGCCTTCACCGTTTTCGACAGCCCCCAAGCGGCTCACAAAAGATCGATCGATCTTCAGCGTATCCAGCGGAAAGCGGTGCAAGTAACTCAAAGACGAATAGCCAGTACCGAAATCGTCGATCGACAACCGAATATTTCTACCTTTTAATTGGGCTAGCACAATATTGGCTTTCTTGACATTTTCCACGATCGCGCTTTCAGTTATCTCCAACTTTAAACAACTCGGCTCGCAGCCAGTTTCTGCCAAAATTTCATCTATCTGTTCGATAAAATTCTGTTGACCGAGCTGTTTGGCCGAAAGATTGACGCTCATTGTTAATTCCGAAGGAGCGATAATTGGTAATTGAAACTTGGGAATTGGTAACGAGCCATCCGTAATTTGTAATTTGTAATTTGTCGTCGAAAATTGGGAATTAGAGTCAGTTAAAAAGTCTCTGACTTCCTCTTTCTTACTTGTTTCTCCTTCCTGGTTCCTGATATCAGTTAAACTCCCTACACTGCTGGTTGCCGAACTTCCTGCTTCCTGGTGCCTGATATCAGTTAAATCCCGTACACTGCTCGTTGCCGAACTTCCTTTAACATCCGTTAACAGTTCTTGCCAACAGCGCAATTGGCGGCAAGCTTGCCGCAGCACCCAGGCTCCCAGAGGCACGATCAAACCTGTTTCTTCAGCTACAGGAATAAAAGTAGACGGCGGCACTAGACCCCGAACCGGGTGCTGCCAGCGCACCAAAGCCTCAAAACCCTCGATCGCACCGCTGGCGATCGAAATAATCGGTTGATAGTGCACCATAAAGTGCGAACCTTCATCTTTGCTCTTCCCTAATTCCTCCTTGCCACAAATAGCCAACCGCAAGTCAGTTTCTAACTGCAACAGCGACATAGTTTGGTCGTGCATCGCCAAATTAAACACCTCGTGGCGCGCCTTGCCCAAAGCTTTAGCGCGGTACATAGCAATGTCAGCATCGCGTAGGAATTCTTCCGGGTGAGTGTACAGATTCGATTTGCCGCTTTCGGCTGCTGGGACTTCGCCTCGACTGAACACAATCCCAATGCTAGCGGTAGTAAATACTTCGTGCCCTTCGATATGAAACGGCTTCGTCAGTTCTTTTTGTATCTTGTTAGCTGCTAGGGTGGCGTCGCTAAGGCTCTGAATGTGGTCTAGCAGGATGGTGAATTCGTCTCCCCCCAGCCTGGCCACGGTATCAGAAGCCCGCACGCAGCTTAGCAGTCGGTGCGCGAGGGCGACTAGCAGTTTGTCTCCTAAAACGTGTCCTAAAGAATCGTTAACTACTTTGAAGCGGTCTAAATCTAGGAAAAGTAAACCAAATTTATAATTAGGGGACTGTTTGGATCGGCGGATAGCTTGTCCTAGCCTGTCGATGAACAAAACCCGGTTGGGCAAACCCGTCAGCGCGTCGTGAAAAGCGCCGTGCAGCAGTTCCCGTTCTACTCGCTTGCGCTCGGTGACATCTCTGATAATAATCTGGGCGGCGACCGAGCCTTGATAAGTAGCGGGGATGCCGGCGACTTCAACGTCTATTATTTGTCCGTCGATCCGCATCAGTTTTTGTTCGGCAAGCTCGATCGGCATATTTTCTTCCTCTACTTGCCGGATTCGCTCTTTGGCTATTTCCACATAGTTTTGATGCACAAAATTCAAGACAGGAAAGCCGATTATCTCGGCCGGCGAGCTAGCGCCGAGAAGTTTAGCACCAGCAGCATTGATATATGCGATTTTCCCTTGACTGTGAACGGCGATCGCTTCGGGAGACAGCTCTACCAAACGGCGGTAGCGTTCTTCACTTTCTTGAAGAGATACTATCAACTCAGAGCGCTCTTGTTCGGCTTGCTGTCGTTCTACTTCCCTTTGGTGATCTGCGAGAAATCTACCTATGCTTTGAGCCATCAATTCTATTATTTCTATTGCCTGAGATTCAAACTCTTTTTTCCTTTCCTCTGGAGCCGAAAAACTCAAGGTTCCGTAGATTTTATTGTCAATAAATATCGGTGTTCCTATGTAAGATTTTATCGGCCATTTTTTATAGGCTGGATGTTCGCCGTTATCTAAAGTCCCTCCTATGTGAGAACAAGCGATTGTTTTCTTTAATTTAATCACTGAGCCGCAGTAAGTATCGCTAAGATTTAATTCTAATCCTCGTGTAAAATCTTCTAAATCTGTTCTTACGGAGCGAATAATCAGACATTCCTCTTCAAGTTGAGCGATGAGACCAATAGAAAGTCCAAAAATTAAACAGCCAGCTTTTAGATAATCGTCAACCAGTTCTTCAAAATTTTGATAGTGATAAGTTGTAATCCGGTGCAGGTGTTTGAGATTGGCACTAAAATTTGCTAAAGCTTGAGACTTTAAAAATAATTCTTCTTCCGCTCGCTGGCGGTCGGTAATGTCGGTTTGAACGCCAATAAAGTGAGTTAAGTGTCGGCGCGAGTTGTAAACAGGAGCAATAGAAAGTTCGTTCCAAAAAGGAGAGCGGTCTTTCCGAAAATTTCGCAATATAACTTGAGCTTCTCGCCCTTCTTCAATAGCAGTTCGCAGCTTTTTTACACTGGCAGAGTTCGTGCCGCTGCCCTGTAAAAATCGGCAATTTTTACCGATTAATTCATCTCTTCTGTAACCCGTGATCCGCTCAAAACTGGGATTGACATAAATAATCGGATTGTCGGCAAGCGTCGCATCGGTAATTACAATGCCGTTGCTGCTGCTTTCGATCGCCCTTTCCATCGTTTGCAAGCGTTCCGAAGCTCCGATCCGCTCGATCGCCGCAGCTAACAGGTTGGCGATCGCCTCCATAAAATAAACGTCATCTTGGTTAAAAACTCGCTCGCCCTTGGTGTGAACCCCCAAAACCCCCCAGACAGGAGATTGAGCAGTGTTCGTTGATTCTGCTAGTCCCCAGTTCCTTTTCCCCTGTTCCTTATTGCCAGGAATGATGACGGTGACACCGCTGACGGCGAGGTGGTTGTGCAGCAGCGGCAACTCGCTAAACCGCGTTTCCACCCGCAAATCTTTGACGATCACCGGTTCGTTAACTAACAATGTATAACCTGCTTGAGAGCGGGCCGAAGCGGTGACAGTGGCGCTACCTACCAGGCCAGGCCCCCAGCCGACACCCGCTCGCAACTCCAAAGCATGACCTGATGGCAACAGTTCCAACAACTGACAAAAATCGGCATCCAAGGTTTGGGCAATTAAAACTGCTGCTTTGTCCATCAGTGCCGACAAATCTGTTTCAGAGATCGCCTCATGCCCCAAGTAAGCGACGGCTGCTTGCTGACGGGCCCGCAAGTGGATTGACCCGAGCAATTCCTGCTCTAGCGCTGCGACTCTCTTGCGCTCGCTAATGTCGCAGAACACCGACAGAACAACTTTTTCCGAGTGCAATGTTAGATACCGCATTGATACAGTTGCCCAAAACAGCGTGCCGTCAGTTGTTTTGAGGCGGACTTCGGCTTCGCGGACGTGTCCTTCAACAGCGAGTATGTCGAGCAATTCCTGGCGCTCTGCCGGATCGCTGTAGAGTGTTTCGGCTTTTTTGCGTTCGAGGGACTCGGATGCTGTCAGTCCGAAGGCAATACCGCATAAATCGTTATAATAAAGAATGGTGCCATCAGCCAAACTGCTGATGACCAGTGGCACCGGCATTGCGTCGGCGATCGTCAGAAATATTTCTTTAGTTTGTTGCAGTGCTTCCTGCATTCCTGTCTTGAAGCCACAGCCATGACAGTCTTGAGGGATAAAATTGTCAAATTTGTGATTGATCCATTGCGATAATCTATTTTGCACAGAATCGGACTCCTGTAACTCCGCAGCGGAGAAGTATGAATTGGTCGGTGATCGCTGGCGATTGCAGATGCAGAGGACGATCGACACTTAAATCCCTGCACAAGATCAATCTTAACTAGAAGAATGCCACAGAGCGACCCTAAACTGCGAGGCTCCAGCCTTACAGGTCTGGATGTCCGAGCACATCTATCTTTGGTATGGAAATCTACTGTTTCTTAAGTTGCGTTAAGTTTTGATTAGAGCTGCTTACTGTCCCAGATGTCGGCGCAAGCCCCTAATCTGAAAGGTAAACTAATCTGCAAACAATTACCGAACGCTATCCGAGGAGAGACGACAAATGCTTGAGTCTTACCGCCAAAAGGCTGCTGAAAGAGCGGCCTTGGGAATTCCACCGCTGCCATTAGATGCTCAGCAAACGTCTGAACTTTGCGAACTGCTGAAAAATCCGCCACCGGGAGAAGAGGAAACCTTAGTAGAATTATTGCGCGATCGCGTTCCCCCAGGCGTAGACAGCGCAGCCTACGTCAAAGCAGGTTTTTTAACCGGTGTTGCCAAAGGCGAAATCCACACTCCCCTAATTACCCCGAAATGGGCTGTTTACCTGCTGGGGACAATGATGGGCGGCTACAACGTCCAATCTCTAATCGATTTACTCAATCCTACTGCCGAAATCGCCATTCCCGCCACCGCCGCCCGGGCACTGAGCAAAACCCTGTTAGTATTCGACGCTTTCCACGACGTTCTAGCGTTGTCTGATACCAATCCCTATGCCAAACAGGTAGTAGATTCTTGGGCCGATGCGGAATGGTTTACCGGTCGTCCTGTGTTGCCAGAAGCGATTACCGTTACTGTATTCAAAGTTCCCGGAGAAACCAATACCGACGACTTGTCGCCCGCGCCGCACGCTACCACGCGGCCGGACATTCCGCTGCACGCTTTGGCGATGCTGGAAAGTAAGATGCCTGGGGCTTTGCAAACCGTTGCAGAATTGAAGCAAAAAGGCCATCCCGTAGCCTACGTCGGCGATGTTGTCGGTACCGGTTCGTCGCGGAAATCGGCGATTAATTCCGTGCTGTGGCACATTGGCAACGATATTCCGTTTGTGCCTAACAAGCGCAGCGGCGGTTATATTTTAGGAAGTGCGATCGCCCCGATTTTCTTCAATACCGCTGAAGATTCCGGCGCTTTGCCGATCGAATGCGATGTCTCCAAAATGGCAACAGGAATGGTAATTACCATCCATCCCTACAAAGGCGAAATCACCAACGAAGCCGGAGAAATCATCTCCACCTTCACCCTCAAACCCGACACAATTCTAGACGAAGTTCGCGCAGGCGGCCGAATTCCGCTATTAATTGGACGCACTTTAACCGACAAAACTCGCGCAGCTTTAGGACTAGAACCCAGCACTATTTTTACCCGTCCCACAATCCCAGTAGATACGGGCAAAGGCTTCACTTTAGCACAAAAAATGGTAGGCAAAGCTTGCGGTTTGTCCGGCGTTCGTCCCGGTACATCTTGCGAACCAGCCATGACAACAGTCGGATCGCAAGATACCACCGGGCCGATGACTCGGGACGAATTGAAAGAACTTGCTTGTTTGGGATTTAGCGCCGATTTGGTAATTCAAAGTTTCTGCCACACTGCCGCTTATCCGAAGCCAGTTGATGTCAAAACTCACCATGAATTGCCCGATTTCATGTCACAGCGGGGCGGCATAGCTTTGCGTCCGGGAGACGGCATTATTCACTCTTGGCTCAACAGAATGTTATTGCCGGATACAGTGGGAACCGGCGGCGATTCTCACACTCGTTTTCCGTTGGGAATTTCCTTTCCTGCGGGGTCGGGATTGGTGGCATTTGCTGCTGCTTTGGGCGTCATGCCTTTGGATATGCCGGAATCGGTATTAGTGCGGTTTAAAGGTGAATTGCAGCCCGGAGTAACGCTCAGGGATGTGGTGAATGCAATTCCCTATGTGGCGATTCAAAAAGGTTTGCTAACCGTCGAGAAACAGAACAAGAAAAATATCTTTTCTGGGCGGATTATGGAGATTGAAGGTTTGCCGAATTTGAAGGTCGAGCAGGCTTTTGAATTGACCGATGCGACGGCCGAGCGTTCTTGCGCCGGATGCACGATTAAATTGAGCGTGGAGACTGTTTCCGAGTACATTCGTTCCAATGTCGCGCTGCTGAAAAACATGGTGGCGCGGGGCTATCAAGATGCGCGGACGATGATGCGCCGGGTGGCGAAGATGGAGGAATGGCTGGCTAATCCGGTGTTGCTGGAGGCGGATGCTGATGCGGAGTACGTTGAAATCATCGAAATCGATTTGAACGAGATTAAAGAGCCGATTGTGGCTGCTCCCAACGACCCGGATAATGTTAAGTTGTTGAGTGAGGTTGCGGGCGATCGGGTAGACGAAGTATTCGTCGGTTCCTGCATGACAAATATCGGTCACTACCGCGCCACTGCCAAGGTGTTGGAAGGTGCTGGGGAAGTGAAAACCCGCCTGTGGATTTGTCCGCCAACTCGCATGGACGAACAGCAACTCAAAGAAGAAGGTTATTACAGCATTTTTGGAGCCGCTGGAGCGCGTACAGAAATGCCAGGTTGCAGTCTTTGCATGGGCAATCAAGCGCGGGTTAAAGATGCGACAACCGTGTTTTCAACTTCCACTCGCAACTTTAACAACCGCATGGGCAAAGATGCTCAAGTTTATCTCGGTTCAGCGGAATTGGCGGCAGTTTGTTCGCTGTTAGGTCGCATTCCTACACTCCAAGAATACAATGACATTGTGTCGAAGAGAATCGATCCTTTCGCTGCTGATTTGTATCGGTATTTGAATTTCGATCTAATTGCTGGTTTTGAGGATGAAGGGCGAGTGATTGCTTTGGAAGATATGCCTCGAATTGAGGATATTTTGGGGATTCCCGATGGTGTGTTGAGCAAGTAAGTAAAAGGCGGGCAATTGCCCGCCTTTTGTTTATAATATGAGTAAATGATAGAAAGAAAACAAGTAATTATGTCCGAACAAATTTTAAGCAGTGAAAGCCGAGCGACAGTAAAATCCGCGCCTGAAACTCCTATAGTTGAAGACCAAGAAAGCGATCGCCCGTTAAGCCAGCCGATCGCGGAATTCCTCCGCGTAATTCAGCAAACTCCCAGAGAATATTGGCAGAATTTACTTCAGATGATGCGCTTATTTCTGGAAACGGTGACAGTAAAGCCCGTATTGTCCGAGCCTCCCCAGACATCTGAGAAAATAGACATTACTAAACTGTCGCTGGAGGAACGGATACAAAGAAATCAAGGTGCAATTGAATTATTGCGATCGTGGCGAGAAGAGGATGACGAACAAGAGCAAAAAGAAACTGCGGAATATCTAGAACAAGTGATCGATGAAGATCCGATGTCTAATCGACCCTTGTTTCAATGAGCAGAATAATTTTTTGGGATTCTGGCCCATTAGGAATGGTAACAAACCCTCAAGCCAAACCTCCTTATTTGGAATGCCAACTTTGGCTAGACTCCTTACTACAAAATGGCGAAATGGTAATCCTGCCTGAAATTGCTGACTATGAGGTGCGGCGAGAATTGATTCGAGCGGGAAAAGAGAGAGGTATCAGAAAACTTGACCTATTCAAGAATGTCCTTACATACCGTCCTTTGACTACAGAGGTAATGCTTCTAGCGGCTCAGTTGTGGGCTGACGCGAGAATGAGAGGAAGACCAACCGCAGACCCCAATGCACTTGACGGGGATGTGATTTTGGCGGCTCAAGCAATTTTGGAGGCAAATGAAGGGCATGAGGTGATAATTGCTACAACAAATGTGGGGCATTTATCCCAATTTATTGATGCTCGCGAATGGCGGCTAATTGAGTAATGTTTAATGCGATCGCACTTACCTTCTGATATACTTTATAAATACAGATATTTTTACAGACACCGTTGGCGAGATAAACAGGATGGTGGAAACAGTGGACACAATCGAAAAAATGGACGATCGCACGCAAACCCGGTTTTGGGGTAAAGTTACAGTTATAGACGCGGGCGATCGTTACAAGATCAATCGCATTGAAGTCAAACCCGGGCACCACATCAGCACCCAAATGCACTATCACCGCAGCGAGCACTGGGTTGTCGTCTCCGGTACTGCTAAAGTTATCTGCGACGACAAAGAGACGATTCTCATGCAGAAACAGTCAACCTACGTTCCCATGAATACTGCTCACCGCGTAGAAAATCCAGGCGTTATTCCCCTGGTGATGATTGAAATCCAAAATGGCGAATACCTCGGCGATGATGACATTATCCGCTTCGCCCAAGATGCTCGCGAGGAAGATTGATCCGACATCACATCATAATTATGAAGCAATCGCAGGTGCCAGCGAAAAGCTTCACACACCGAACAATGACAATCAAGCATCGAGGATACAAGCCCCCGGATTCATCCGTCCAGAAATCAAAAACCTGTATCCGATGAAACTTTCCCCCCCGAATTTATCCGTCGGGTCAATTCTAAAATCTGGCGTTGCTGATTTAGGGTATGAAAGGCTAAATATGCAAGTCATAGAAACCAGTATTCACAAAACTTTGGGATTTTCAATTGATTTTTTTCATACCCTGATTAAGCAACGCCTAAAATCTAAAATCTAAAATCTAAAATCTAAAATCGATTGACCCACACAGCGACCGAAAACGAGATAAATCTTACAATTAAATAAAACTGTAGGGGCAATTTCAGAATTGCCCCTACATTCTATTATATTAAGCTTGTTAAGCACCAGAATTTGATATAACAATTGGCGATCGTCCTACGGCAAAGAAGCGTTTTTCAAATCTACATTTGCCATATTGGCATTCTTTAAATTAGCACCGGTCAAGTCCGAACCGTTCAAATTAGCACCGTTCAAATTAGCATCGGTCAAATTTGCATCCCGCAAGTTGACTCCCTGTACGTCTATTCCCGACAGAATGCCACCTCTGAGGCTGACATTAGCTAAATTCGCTACAGACTGGCGAGCATTTCTCAGGTTAGCACCCCCCAAATCGGCACTTTCTAAATTAGCGCCGATTAAATTAGCGCTGGTGAGGTTGGTATTTTTCAAACTGGCAATCACTAAACCCGCCAGACTCAGATTAGCGCGGCTCAAATCAGCACCCTCCAAATTGGCACCGTGCAATTTAGCCCCAATTAAACTCGCACCTTGCAAATTAGCTTGTTTCAGATTTGCTTCGTTCAATTTGGCTTCGTTCAAATTTGCACCGTTCAAATTTGCACCCCGCAGATTCGCACCGCTCAAATCTACTCCGCTCAGATTCATACCAGCAAGTTGCGCTCCTGTCAAGTCACATTTGCTACATTTTTTAGTTTCTAATAGTTGCTTGACTTGTGATACGTTTTCTGCGTTTACTCCCGAGGCACAGCCGAGCGCAATCAGCAGGCCTGTTGTTGTTGTTAAAATGCCAAATTTCATATACTTACCCTCAGCAATATCTGTCTTTAATAATATCCCACATTTTTTGAGAGGGTTGGGTGATGGGTCTCTTTGATAAACTGTGACAATCATCACCCTGTTGCGTACAAAATATGCAATAATAATTGACGTTTCAACTCCGGCAAATAATTGTAAAGAATTATTGCTTTTTCAGGAACCAAAAAGGAAAAGATTGCGTCGGTTCTAAACGGACGCCGGTAATATTTTTCTGAGCAAAGGTGTAGTCCTTATCCTGCCAAAGAGGGACGAAAGGTACATCTTGACCCAGTATATCTTGAATTTCGGCAAACAGGGCTTTGCGGGTTTGAGGGTTTGCTTCTTTTCGTTGCTTGTCGATCAGTTGATTTACCCGATCGCTATAATAAAACGAACCCTGACCTTGACTGGCGCCCTTTTCACAGCCCCCGGCGGCCGAACCCGTGGCACAATCCAAAAACGGCTGAATATAATTGTCGGCGTCGAAAAAGTCGGCATACCAATCAACTAAAACCGCAGGATAAATCCCCTTCTCTATATTTTGAAACAAAGTCGGAGATTCAACGCTGTTAATTTCTACCTGCATTATCCCGTCCATTTTGAGTTTAGCTTGCGCCTCGATCGTACTGGCGACTAAAGCTCGTTTTGTAGAAGCTGAAGGATACCAAATTTGCAGGACAAAAGGATTTGCGGCTGAGAATCCCGCTTTCGTTAAAAGTTCCTTAGCCTTTACAGTGTTGGCATCGCCGTACAGTTCTTTAAAAATCGGTTTTTGAACGTCGAAGGTTGTGGGAATCAGACTGTAAAGCGGTTGTGCTTGTCCGCGCAGTACGCGATCGTTAATCAGCGGGCGATCCATCGCTGCGGCGATCGCCTGTCTCACTTCTAACTTGTCCAGCGGTTTAGACTTAGTATTCAGCGTCATGTAACTAACCGTACTGCTTTCCCCCGCGATTTCTTGCCATTTCCCTTGTTTTGCTCCCTCGCCCAAGCTTTGAACTTGGTCTGCATCCATAGACAAATAAGCAACATCGACTGCACCAGTCTGAAAACTATTGAACAAATTTGAGGGACTAGAAAGCAGCAAAAGGTCAATTCCTTGATTAACTGGTTTTTCTCCCCAATACTTGTCAAACACGTCAAACTTGAGAGAATCGCTGCCGTACTTCGCCAACTTGTAGCGTCCCGTTCCCACAAACGTATCGGGTTTAAATTTACCCTCTCCAATCTCGTAAGCTTTTGGAGAAACTGCACAACTACCGGCAAATGTCAGCAGGGAAGGAAAAGCAGCAAAAGGCTTTTTGAGTTGAAAAGTTAATTCGTATTCGCCCGTCGCTTTCACAGATTCTACGGCATCGCTCAACAAGAAAGCCGGACGACCGCCATTTTTGATAAACCGCTGCAAGGAAAACTCCATTGCTGCGGCGTTAAACGGTGTGTCGTCGTGAAAAATAACGCCTTGACGCAAGGGGATTGTATATGTCAATCCGTCTTGGCTAACTTTTGGAAGTGCTGTCGCTAAGTGGGGAATTAACTCAGTAGTTCCCGACTTGTAAGTGTAGAGAGTATCGCCCAAATTTTGCAGCAGTTGCCCTGAGATAATTTCGTAAGCGTCCGCAGGGTCGATCGTCCGCAATTTCAAAGTTGTGCCAATAGTAATGCGGTTATTAGCATTTTCGCCGCTCGCATTCACCGATCGACGCGATCCCTGTCCGCAACTTGCAGTTAACAAGCAGCACAGAAAGAACAGAGCTATGGCTTTAATCACTGAAGGTTTTATATGTATTCTAGGCTGCTGCTTGTTAATTCCCATCGTCTTTTTTTGATACTCCAAATTATTGATTATATTATCAGGACTTACGCACTGTTAGACTAGAAACCGGATTTATTGATAGATTCTCCTGTAATATCATGTCCGAGCGATTGACCATAATATCCCGGCCGGGCGGGTTTTTGAGATTGGAGATTGTTGGCAGATATTGTTGAACCCGCCCCTACCTGATTTCGGTGGAAGCGAAGCGGAGGGAATCGACCGGACAGAAGATAATACAAATATCGCTCCTAACCACAGCAACTTAAAAGCTTGGTGATGTTCGATCGGTTGGAGATCCTTCGGCTCAATCTTTATCGCTTGCTGGGTCATGAGTGTTCTGGCTAAGAAGTGCAGCGATCGTCTTAATTAATTGATCCGGGTCGATCGGCTTTGCCAGATGTCGCTGAAATCCAGCTTGCAAAGCTTGCTTTTGATTAAACTCCCCCGCATAGGCAGTCAGGGCGATCGCGGGAATCAGCCCACCCCGTTCAGGCGGCAGGGCTCGCACTTGCCGCAACAGCATATAGCCATCCATCCCCGGCATTCCAATGTCGCTCAACAGCACATCTGGCTGGAACCTAGCCAGCGCTGTGAGGACTTCTCGAGCGACAGCAAGAGTCACTACCTCTGCACCTGCATCTTCTAGCAAAAAGGAAATCAAGTCTCGCATATCCGGCTCATCATCTACCACCAGTATCCGCATCCCGGATAACGGTTCATCCGCAGTCGATCGTTCCGAAAGTCCTGCAAGAGAGTTTTCTTGTCCCTTTACCTTCGGTGATAGGGGCAGACTTACGGTAAAGGTTGCCCCTAACCCTTCACCCTGGCTATCTGCCGCAACGGTACCGCCGTGCAGTTCCACTAGATGCCGCACGATCGCCAGCCCCAATCCCAAGCCGCCAAACTTGCGGGTTGTAGCGCCATCTTCTTGCCGAAAGTAGTCAAACACGTAGGGTAAAAACTCCCGTGCGATGCCAATCCCTGTATCCGCCACCCTAATTTGAGCGTGATTGCCTACACGAGTCAAATTCACCTCAACGCGCCCTCCGGCTGAGGTGAATTTGACCGCATTGGAAACAAGATTCCAGACAACCTGCTGCAAACGGCCCGAATCCCCCAAAATCAGTCCGATCTGAGCATCTAACACAGTCCGAATGTCAATGGATTTGGCAACAGCAGCCAAATTGACTGTTTCGATCGCCGATTCCACAGTTAAAGCTAAATCGACTGGACGAATATTCAGACTGAGCTTGCCTTGGAGAATTTTCGAGACATCAAGCAAATCTTCAATCAGTTCAGTTTGCAGCTTGGCGTTCCGTTCGATCGTCGCTAACGCCTGTGCAGTTTTGACCGCATCCAGCTTGCCAGTTTGCAGCAGCTTTGACCACCCCAGGATGGGATTGAGTGGCGATCGCAATTCATGGGATAGTACCGCTAAAAACTCATCCTTGATCCGATTTGCCTGTCTTAGCTGTTCCGCTTGCTGCTGGAGCGAATCGTTCAGGTTTGCCCGTTCCAGAGCGATCGCGATCTGGTCACAGATAGAGCCCAGCAGCTCGATTTCTGCAGGCGTGAAGTGCGTCCGAGTCAGACTGGCAAATGAGAGCGTTCCTAATAACTGCCCTTGAGCGATCAACGGTTGACCCGCGTAAGCCGTCATGCCCAGTTCACAGACGGCTTTAGCTTTCGGATGAGTGGAGAGTTCGGCTTGATTCAAGACAAGTTGCTGCTGCGTTTGGGCAACCAGTCCACAGAGATATTGCCCTAATTCGATCCAGGTGATCGCCTGCGCCCTTTCTTCAGAGATGCCATCATAGTTTCTCAAATGCAGCATCGGGCGGTTGTCTTTTTCTTCCAGCATGAAGTTGTAGTAAGAGTGCAGATCGAGTTGCACTGCAAGTTTGCGGAATAGCCCGTCCATCAAAGCCAGAGGCTGTTCTGTATTCAAGAGATCGCGGGTAGTTTCATACAGCAATTGCAGTCGCTCACTTGCTTGCCGTTGTGCGGTCTTGTCCTGCATGATTTTGACCAATCCCTGCGGACAATTGGCTTCGTTAAGCAAGGGCATCATCAATCCACTGGCCCAAAAACGATTCCCATCTTTGCGGACGTGCCAGCGTTCGTCTTCGGCCCGTCCTTGCAGTAGAGCTTTTTGCATCTCGTACTCGGCTTGTCCTTGTTCGTTATCTTCGGGTGTGAAGATCATCCGACTCGGGCAACCAATTGCTTCTGTCTCGGTATAGCCCAACAGCCGTTGGGCCCCTGAGTTCCAACTGGCAATGATGCCGTTAAGGTCGATGGTGAAGATGGCATAATCTTTGGCGCTTTCAAAGATCAGACGGAGGCGGGATTCACTCTCGCGCAGGGCTTCCTCAGCTTGTTTGTGGTCTTCAATATCAACACAGGAACCGATGTAGCCCAAGAACTGGTCTTCCAATCCGTACCGAGGAACACCTTCATCCATAATCCAACGGTATATGCCATCAAAGCGTTTCAAGCGATATTCCATCTTGAACGGTAGACGGGCATCAAAGGCAGTCACATACGTGTCTAAACACCGATCGAGGTCGTCGGGGTGGATTCCTTCTGTCCAACCATTGTCCCTTTCTTGCTCGATCGTCCGTCCCGTAAAGTTTAGCCACGGGAGGTTGAAGTAATAACAGAGTTTATCGGTGCGGGCCATCCAAATCAGCACAGGGGCAGCATCTGCCATCAGCCGGAACCGTGCCTCGCTCTCCCGCAGTGTGGCTTCGGCTTGTTTGCGATCGGTGATATCGTTGACCAGTGCTACAAACCCTTCAACTTTTCCCTGGCTGTTGAACCGGGGAACATAGGTCGCATTGACATAACGGGTTCCACCATCTTTGTAGGGAATTTGGGTTTCAAAGGTCACTTCCCGTCCTGCCAAGACTTGCTCAACATAAGGACGAATCCCTTCATAGGCAGTTTCGCCTAAAATCTCTTGGAGGTGCTTGCCATAGATTTGCGCTGCCGGATGTCCAAACCATTCTTCATATGCTCGATTGTTGAAGCGATAGCGCTGGTCTGAGTCTACAAAGGAAATCAAGGCAGGCACGGCATTGGTGACTAAACGAAGTTCTGCTTCTCGTTGTTCCAATACCTCCTCGGCCTGTTTGCGATCGGTAACATTTCGGAAATAAATCGTAATCCCGTTCGCTGCAGGGTAGGTGCGAACGTCGTACCACCGATCGTGATCCGGATAAAACGCCGTGACTGACAAAGCCACACGCTCGTTTGCCACGCGCCGATGAATCCGCTCAAACTCGCTGCCATCGAGTCCTGGGAATTCTTCCCAAAAATTCTTCCCAATCAGATCGCTTGCAGTGCGGTCTAGCAGAATTTCCGCTGACCGATTCACGTAAGTGAAACGCCAATTCTCATCAAGGGCAAAGAATCCATCATCAATGCTCTCGAGAATGTTCCGACTCTGCTCTTCGCTGTGACGCAACGCTGCTTCGGCTTGTTTGCGATCGCTGATGTCGATTAATACGCCCCGCGTCGAAATTATGACGCCATCAGCGTTATAGGCGCAATCGCCCTTTGCCAAAATCCAGCGAACGGTGCCATCTGCCCACAGCGTCCGATACTCTATTTCAGTATGCGGTTGATTCGCTTTTAGCTCAGCGATCGCGGTGTGAACGAACGGGCGATCGTCGTGATGCACCGCTTCTAAAAACACCTGCACCGACATTGCGGTATTGACGGGTAAACCAAACATCGCTTTGGCTATGTCCGTGCAAGTCAGCGTGTCTGTTTCCATATCCCAATACCACAAACCCAAATTCCCGCCTTCGGAAGCCAGCCGAAGCTGTTCTTCGCTCTCGCGCAACGCCTGGAACGATCGATCGCGATCCAACGCGATGCTGGCAACTTGGGTGCCGAACTCCGCGAGTTGATATTCCCAATCCGTCGGCCTCCGCGCCTCGCTAAAGCACAGCATCAGCGACCCCAGAGCTAGATTGTCCTGTCTGAGCACGGGCTGAGAATGACACGCTAGAATGCCGTGAGCAACGCATAAATTTCGCCATGCTTGCGACCAGCGATCGTCGTTGGCAATGTCGGCGCAGGTCACGGACTGACCTCTATACACTGCTTCACCGCAGGTTCCAATGCACAAATCGTTAATCGGAGCATCTTGGAGTCCTTCACCAAAAGACGGTAGAAAGTCTGGAGTAATGGATCTGTTAAACGTCAGCCGCTGAGCATCGGCTAGCAGGAAGCAGGCGCGGGTACCCGGGTTCAGCCTGGATACTGAGTCACACACGGCTGCCAGACAGTCGTCTAGCGGCTGCCCGAAGGCGATCGACTCCAGCAGTCGTTTTTGCTCGACCAGGAGGAGTTCCGCCTGTTTGCGATCGGTAATGTCAGCAAGCAAAACGGTCAGTCCACTGGGCGAAGGGTAAATTCGACAGTCATGCCAACGTTTCCAAGGCGAGTAGAGATAATCAAAGTGGAGCGGCGTTTGTGCGCGCATTGCCCGATGAAACTGCACGTAAGCATCGGTGTCAACTGTCGCCGGAAATAACTCCCAAATCTTCTGACCCAGAATCGCTGACTGCGGCATTCCAACCATTTCACAGTAGCGATCGTTGGCATAGGTGTAGCGCCAATCGCGATCGAGGATGTAAAACCCATCGTTGATGCTAGAAAGTACCGTTTCTAGCTGTTCTTTTGCCTCCGTCGCCGCAGCTTGTGCGGCTTCGCCCTGCGCGTTTTGTTCTACTTCCATTGCCTCTTGTAAATTTTGCAAGGCTGCTTTCGCGTTTTTTATAGCAGTGCGCCACGATAGATTGAGTGAAGCGATCAATCCTGCCGCGATCGAAAACATACCCAGCCGAACAATAGTCTCTACATTAACTATCTGTAACGAATAGAACGGCTCAATAAAAAAATAGTTGATTGCCAGCGTGGATAAAATTGTTGCCAGTAACCCTGCCCCGAAACTGCCATACCAGGAACTCACTATCACCGCGATGAAAAACAGCGGCGTCGTGGTTGGGTAGATCCACGGTAAAAGCGATTGGGTTAGCGTCAGTGCCAGTGCCACGGAGAGTGTCGCCACACCATAGGGAAGTAGTCGAATATCTCTGAAAATGCTGTTGATTCCCTCTAAACTCACCCTTTTTACTCCTTATCCGACGAAAAATATCTTGCTCGCTGTGCCTTACTGCATTCGCGAAGCGTTGCATCTGGCAAATTACCTAACTCATGCAGCAAGATGTAAATTTGCTTGAGTGGCAAGCGAGAAGTCGTAGCCTTTGCATTTTCCCAACGATTAATCGTGGGAAAGGTCATCCCTAATTCATCCGCCAAGTTTTGCTGATACAGGTTCACCGCTGGCCGCCGTTCTCCCACCAAATTACCGATCGCTGGTTGTTCCGCCCTCAGCCGTTCTATTTTGAGAAGCCTCAGAAGTAACAGGTATAAAGCTGTTTATATTTTACACCTTTGACAGCTCCCAGAGGTCAGTCATCACTGTCAAGATATATTTTATTTGTAGCGACTTGAAAATATAAACGCTTCACCTTAAAAACCAGTATCGTACCGGAGACGATTGGGCTGTTCTTAAAAGTCTCGGGGTTGTGCCTAAAAGCTCGATTGTCGATCGTGTTGTGGATGATTTTAAACACGGGACAGGCCTCTGTTTTCTCGATCGCAGACAGCTATCAGGGCTGAGATGACTTTGTGACGTAAGCTGTTGTGCATTTAAATTTTGTGTTGAGGGCGGTCTTTCGCGCTCACCCCACAAGAGTGATATTATGTCCGGTCGATTACCCCTAATACGGTAGGGAATCCCCTCACGAAAAATATCTGCCAACAATCTCCAATCTCAAAAATCCGCCCTTTTAATCGCTGTCACTCGCTCGGACATGATATGAAAGTTTATTTGACCGTGCAATTTAAAGGCGCATTAGCTTAGGAATGAGAATTAAATAACTTACATTTTTGATGGTTCTTGTGGGATGGGCGTCCCGCCCGCCCTTTCTGGACGGGCGGGACGCCCATCCCACAAATATGTGTAAATTATTTAATTCGCGATCCTTAGCTTTTTGTGGAACAGGTAGTCGGGATTTGTTAAGCAAGAATGGTGCAAGATGTCAGATGTAACCGGCGGATTTGAAATGAGTCAATCGATTTGAGATTTGAGATTTGAGATTTGAGATTTGAGATTTTAGCATTGATCCCACGGATGAATCCGGGGGCTTGTATCCTGGATGCTTTCGGTCATAAGTCATAAATCACCCTAAAAACGGATACTTGCTTTCCGACAGGAGTCGTAAGCAGCTCAAAATTTTAGACTCTTGTTCAATATCCCCGATTCATCTGTGGAGTAAATCTCAAATCTCAAATCTCAAATCTCAAATCGACTTACTTGATTTAAATTCCTTTAAGGAGCGATCGCCAATCCCGACAGCGTTTCAGGTAAATGCGAGCTACCCGATCGCTCGGATTTGTCCGCAAACATTCCTCAAACAATTTTCCCGCTTCTCGGAACTCCTTGCGATCGCACAGTAACATAGCTTCATTATATACAGACAAATTTGCTAGCTTTGCCGACAAAATTTCCGGCGGATCTGCATCAAATACCTCATAAACTACCACATATTGAGATTTTCCTTTTACTTGTACTTTATCCACAATCCGAATAGCATAATCTGCCGGATTTCGCAACCGTTCCAAAGTCTGCTGAGAAATTAACAGAGGTACGCAGTAATCTTTGGTCAATCCTTCAATGCGAGATGCCAAATTAACAGCATCGCTAATCACAGTGCTGTCCATTCGGCTTTTACCCCCAACTGTTCCCAGCATCAAAGAACCCGAATTGATGCCAATCCCAATTTGAATCGGGATGTAGCCGACTCTTTGACGGTGTTCGTTGTAATCATTCAGGATATTTAGCATCGCAATACCCGCTTTCACTGCATCATCTGCATAGTCGCTAAACAAAGCCATAATTGCATCGCCGATGTATTTGTCAATAAACCCGTTATTGCTAGTAATTGCAGGCTCCATTCGCGAAAGGTAAGCATTGATAAATTTAAAATTTTCTTGTGGAGTCATAGTTTCTGAAAGCGTCGTGAAGTCGCGAATATCCGCAAACAGTACCGACATTTCCTGCTGTACTTGGTCGCCTAAGTTGACATCTATAATACTTTCATATCCCAACAAATGTAGAAATTGATGTGGCACAAATCGCCCGTAGGCATCAGTTAAGTCTGATTCGGCATCCAGGGATTTTTTCAAATTTAGATGGCGCTCAGCTTCAGCTTCTTTGCGTTCCGTGACATCTTGAAAAACTGCGATCGCAAAAGCAACTTTGCGACCCTCGTCAAAAATTGGCGTTCCCCAAATCTCAAGGGGAACTTTCTTGTGGGGTTGATGAATTTCCAGATCCTCAGCCGTCGCGTTTTCGCCCCTCAAAGCTCGGACGATCGGCAAATTCTCGAAAGGGTAAATAGTCTCAGTTCCGGCAAGATAAATTTGATAACTTTCTGACAAATCCTCAACTGCATTTAAGGGCAAAACCCCTTGACCGAGTAACTGCTGTCCGGCGTGATTGACGTAGTAAGGTTTGCCTTGAGAATCCAGCACTAGCACGCCTATCGGAATCGCTTCGAGAAATTGAGCCAGCTTGATTTCGCCTTCGCGTACCGCCTCGAATGCGCGAGAACGCAACTCAGTTTCAACCGTATCGGAATGTTCAGCAGTAGTTTCCAGCAAGATTTCCAGATCCGCTTTTTCCTCCTTCAAGTCTTTCACTTGCTGGCGCAATCTTTCTATCTCTAAAAGTAGCTGTTCTCTAGATGGTTGTTCTTCCAGCATAACTCGAGAATTTGCGCCTTGACTAACAAAAATTGCTCAACAGCTCGCACCCTAAAAGTAATCGTGTTTCTATAGAAATTCCACCTGCAAACCAGGCATCAGACGCTGGAAATTCCTCAAAGATTTACCGTGCCAAGCTATGCCTTGAGAGCCTTGTACCGCCATTTGCACCCTGGCTGTTTTGCGAACCTCGATAATAAACTTCGATAGCATATTGATGCCAGAACTGTTCAAAAATTCTAACTGCTGCAAATTGAGGGTAATTTTCGTCGGTTCCACGTCGGCAACGTTGGTCAGGAACTGCGCTATCGGCGCGTACTCTCCAGGCCCGCTCAGCCTTAGAGCTCCAATAAAAATCACGGTTGCCGTTGCTGGATCGTAACAGATCTGGTAATCTTCTGTATTAATTTCCATAGCCACAAAAAAAAGTCCCTTAGATATTATCGATCGCCCGCGTTGCTTATACTGTTAATTGCACCATAGTTGTCACCGCAATTACTTCCTGGTTTTTGTACACGGTTTGGAATTTCCAGCCAAGTTTGGCGGTATAATCGGTGAGCATGGTCAAGAAACCCAATCCAGAATTGGTACAGTTGTCGTCTGCAGCATTTTTTTCCAACCGCTGAAGGTAAAGTTCGCTGGGTTCGGAGGTCAGCAACTGCTGAATATAAGCCTGAAACTTGTCCATAGCTTGCGGAGAGATGCTGTTAGCAACTGAGAAAATCACTCGGTCGCTCTGTAAGTGCAGTTTAATGTCGATCGGGTACTCCGAGGTTTCATCATTAAACTTCATCGCATTTTCTAATAACTCGTTAGCAATGTAGCTAACAGCGCTTTTTATTTCAGCTTGTCTTTCAAGGGTCGAGGGGTCGTCTTCAGTGCCCGGAAAAAAAGTCGTCAAGTAGTCAGCTAGAAAATCCGCCGACAAACCGTTGTTCCGCCACCGCTGCTTGAGAGGAACCGAACTCGGAGAAAATCCAATTATTAAGTATTCTTGGCTAGCTGGCTGCTCGATGAAATCGCCGAAAATCTGAGTCATATCGATGTCAGAGCTAAAGTTTGAGATGAGGGGATCGCTGAATATATTTTAAACTTTAAAAGGGATATCCAAGTAGTTATTTTTGTTTGAGTACCAGCAATGTGATGTCATCAAAAACTTTTTGTTCGCCGATGTGCGATCGCACGTCCTTAATTACAGCGTGCCTGATTTCGGCAGCCGAACACTGCCAATTAATCTGTACTACCTCAATTAACCGCTCTAAACCGTAAAGCACTTTATCCATATTTTGAGCTTCCGTAATCCCGTCAGTGTACAGCACTACCACATCTCCTGAATGCAACTGCACAATTGTTTCAGCAACAAATTCAGCAATATCTGCATCCAAGCCGATCGGGAAACCCAAATCGATTGTATCAAACCGCTCTACACAACCGTTAGACCGCACGACAATCATTTCTTCGTGTTGGCCGCTCAACTTCAGCATTCCTGGCTGATAGTCTAGCAAAGCAAGGCTGGCGTTTTTATCGGATTTCATCCGCTGCACGTTATCATAAATTACACTGTTAATAACGCTTAAAAATTTCACTGGATCGGGTTCGTTGTAGGCGAGCAAAGTTCGTACTGCCGTTTGCACCATAATCATTAAAACGCCGCTCTCCAATCCATGTCCCGTCACATCGCCAATGCCAATTTTCACTTGACCTTTGTGCTGGAGTACGTCGTAATAGTCGCCGCCAACTTCCTCAGCAGCCTCCATAAATCCCGCAATATCTAAGCCGATAACTTCCTTGAGTTCTCGATCTTTAGGCAGCAGCATCTGCTGAATTTTGCGAGTAACGTCTAGTTCGGCGCTCATTCGCACATTTTCAGATTTTAGGATCGTCAATTAAATAATTTCCCTTTTTTCTTGTGGGATGGGCGTCCCGCCCGTCCCCGATAGACGGGCTACGAGAGCCCATCCCACAACAGTCATGAAAAGTGGATTTTATTTAATTCTCATCCCTTAGGCGATCGTTGAGAACAGTAATTTCTTGATTTGCACTAACTAATACCAATTTTAAACGAAATAACAGTATTCTTGTTCGCCCCGCAATGCAGCGGGTGGGCTAGGGGGGGTCGAAGAGTGTTGCACGATTTTAGAGAAATGGTATAAGGCATCGGCAATCTTGTTAAACGCACCTACAACTTGCCCCATTTCATCTCTGTTATCCAAAAGAATTTTGTGGTCTAAATTGCCACTTACCATCTTTTTTGACGTTTCGTCAAGAACAAATACAGTTTGCATAACTGCTCTGTAAAAAGACAAAAATAGCTAAATTACGATAACTAATATTATCAACAATAAACTGCAAATAAATTGTTTTATGTTAACAAAAATATAAATCAGGTGTTGAGAAAAAACTAACTCATTTACAGTTTTATACCCGAGTTGAAAACTTGCATTTAATGCTAAATTGCTCCCAGTGATATAGGCGTAATATTTTATCGATACAGTTTGATATATTGTTCGATCTAGTTGCTTAGTTAGCTGCTTAACAAGAGAGTTTATTTTTTTTAAATTATGTGTTAATTTCGGTCGCATATTCCCCTGAGGATTATTGCTAAATGCTATTTCCATAGCAATCGCCAAATCCTCATTGATTTCTATCAATCGGCTCGAAAGAGTAATTAATTGCGCTCTTTCCTCTGGTGTGGCATCGGAACGCACGCTAATTTTTTGAGAAATTAGTCTGATTTGTGACAAGATTTTTTCCATCTCTGGAAGCTTCAGCAAAGTAGCATTTATCAAATAATAGGTATCTAAATCTGGGTGGCAAATCAGATTAGAAGTATCCCCAACGCTAGCGCTCAGTCTATCAATGTCGCCAGCTAAACGCCGATATAAAAAATCGTAGGTTTCTCAACTCCAATGGTTGCGGTAAAGTTTAAAGTTTTGCCAATCTTGATGAATTTTATTAAATTTTTTACTTAAAATTAATATGTTTCCAAGCTGGCGCTGGGTATTTATCAGGGATTGAAAGTTCGCGTCTATCTTAGCTTCTAAATCTGCTCTCGTATCTGGTAGGCTTAAATTTGTATTTAAAGGCTGATAATTTAAGAGTTGAAGTTGCGGTATGTATTCCCTAAAGTGGCGGAGGGAGCGCAGGTATTCATTACCGTAGATTTCTTTTTGGGCAAAATTAACCGTGCTATTAATTTCGGAAATCAGCAGGTACATGGCCAAAGTTAACGGTATTGCAAATAGAAAACCGATCGGGGTAAATTTTTGAGGATAGCTCAGCCGATTCATTAAATGGATTCCCAGGGATTTTCTGTTCATAATCGAGAGATTTCAAAAATTTTGTACAAAAAAAGTAGCGTTTGCTACTAAAGTATTTTGCGGGACGATCGCTCTTGAAAACCCGAATGGTACAATTAATCAGCAATAGCTGGCTTAATTTCTAATGCGTTTTCGTCCTGTTGGAACAAATTTTGCGACATCCCTGTGATATCCTTGGCTCAGCTCGCCTCCCACAGTCTAAAACACCTTTAGCAGCTTTAGAACGATGAATAGTCCTTTGTACTGAGATTTTATGCCTGAATTAGATGTTTTTAAGAATATTTACTTAAGCATAAATTTTTTTTAATACCCCGAGACTAACAGTAAAAATTAAGTAATAACTGGGTAGTGCAAGTTTCCTGAAACACAAGTGCCCGCAGCGAGTAGAAAATACTTGCGCCGCACCAGCAGTCAAGTCGGTTCTGCCCAAAGGAACCAACAGCACCAGCAACAGTGTCTAAATAAGTATCTGCAGTTGAGTGTTCAGGAGCGATCGCGCATTGTGTAAAGTGAGGCAGAGGGCATATGATGAAACGAATCTCCAAAAATAACTCTCAAAACAATCAAAACCGAGACCAAAAGCAGCCCAATCCTTTAATATTGGCTTTGGTACTAACAGGAATTCTGGCCTGGGAAATGTATCCGGCGCTAAGACACACCGCAGCAGCTAACGCAGGCGCTCTCAAACTTTCCCTCAGCCAGTTGGAGAGCCAACCGCAGCAAATCGCGCAGCAATTTTCCGCCGCGATGCCCCAAAAAATCAGCTCTTCGGTATTTGCACTCAACAGTCTAATTTCCGAACCGGGCAATTTGGCCGAGGGTACGCGCCAAAATCCCCCGAACCAATTGCCCGCAACTGTAGCAGCAGCAGTTCGCCAAAACTTGTCGCGCCAAACTGGCATTGCTGCTGACAAGTTGAAAGTAACTGAATCGAGCCGACAAAGTTGGTCAAATACTTGTTTAGGACTCGCAAAAGCTGATGAAATTTGCGGTCAAATGATTGTCGAAGGTTGGCGGGTTGTGGTTTCTGATGGCAGCAAAACTTGGGTTTACCGCACTAATGCTAGGGGAAATGTGTTGCGCTTGGAAAAGAAAGTTAGGTAAATGTACCCCTGTGAAATGAAAAATAAATTTCCTTTTGGAACAGGCTTTCGGGCCTGTTCCACAAAGAGCAAGTTTTCTTGTGAGGTGGGGGTCACGACTTAAAACCCTCTTATCGGGGTGCTCTGATTCACAGTTGTCGGAGCAATCAGCTTAAAAAAAGCAGTATGATTAATGACGCTCGCTCTTGTCGATGGATGGCAAAGCCTTTGAAGTATGGCTCTTCCGTACTTAGGATCGCGAATTAAATAATTTACACTCTTGAAAGTGGGGTGGGCTCTCGTAGCCCGCCCTTTCTGGACGGGCTACGAGAGCGCATCCCACAAGAACATCACGCATTGTAAGTTATTTAATTCTCATTCCTTAGTGTGCTCGCGTTAGCTTAAATTTTTCCTCAAAGCTCTGCTAGGCAAAGCTTTAAGATTATTTACATCTGCTTGCGCACGAGCCAACTTGCTCAAATCGGGGCGATTGCCTTGAAATCCCAGCCAGCTATGGTGTAGGACACCAGAAAACTAATAATTTGGTACACCAAGCACGGCAGAGCCATCTTTTTTGAAGTCACTCTACTCAAAACCTTGCCTAGCAATCCTTTCAACCTGCTTGTCACCCCGTAAAATTCTAAATAGGATTCAAAAGACACACTCAAACAAACCCACAGCAAATTAGTTTATAGGAATAAAACTCATGTCTGACATCAAAAAACTTGGTTCGTCGTGGATAATGAATTGGTTCTTTGGTTTTAACCAGATTCCTACAGATGAGGATTCTTGCATTTATATGAAATCTGTTTTATGTTGTGCTAAAGCAGATGGAGTTCTCTCAAAAGAAGAAAAAGATTGGGCTCTTGGATTCTGTGCATCTTGGGGAGTAGCAAACTGGGTGATCGAAGAGCTAAAAACATATGAAGGGGATGAAGCTATAGAAGAAGTGATTGCTCGCTCTCCTCAAGTATCTATGGCACAAAGAGATATACTTCTCACTGCAATTTGGGTTTGTGCTGCTGATGGAGAATCTCACGAACAGGAAAAGGCAAAAATTCGGCAAATGGCTTCTATTTTAGGGGTAAAAGAAGAAATAGTAGACCAGTTAGAGCAGCTACAACAAGAAGAATTCGCACTACACCAAAAGCGCATTAAGCTCTTATATCCTGACAAGAGCCCCTATTAATGAATCTCTGAGCAGGCGAGGCAATCAAAAGACCCCCGCAACGCTGACTGTGGTTGCAGGTAGTTCTATAGCTTGCCCTGCCGTGAATGCCCAATTGCTGAATACCTATTTCTCGCATTTCATTCGTAGTGGTTGGCTCGATTTAGCCCAAAATTAGCGAACCGGAAGTGCTGTTGAGCTGTTGGTAAAGTTACTGTAATATCGTGTCCGGTCGATGAGCTTTAATAAAAACCGTTGGCAGGGGCGGGTTTACAGATATCTTTTTCTGTGCGGGAACACTATTGATAAACCCGTGGGCTTCTTGGAACAGGCAAGATGCCTGTGAAGCGAAGAGTGAATTTTCTTGTGGGAAGTTTCTTGTGGGCTTCTTGGAACAGGCAAGATGCCTGTTCCACAAAGAGTGAATTTTGTTGTGGGAAGTTTCTTGTGGGTAGTAGGGGTTGGGCTTCTAGTCCGTCCCTTGCTTTAATTTGGGAGTTGGTTTCTTTCGATGATGCCGCCGCCCAACAGCACGTCTCCGTCATACCACACAGCCGCTTGTCCGGGGGTAATGCTCAACTGCGGTTCGTCAAAAATCAACTTAACTCTTGTACCGCTGACTTTTTCCTCTGCTTGGGATGGTTCCACAGGAATAATTGTAGCGGGGACGGGGCGCGATCGATATCGAATCTGTACCTGAGCCCGAATCGGAGCCATCGGCGCAGCCACAGAAACCCAATTCACTTTCTGGACTGTACATTCAGATTCTACTGCCAACTGTCGATCGCCCACAATTACCCGATTGCCAGCAGCATCAAGTTCAATCACGTACAGCGGTTCCGCAGCAGCAATCCCGAGTCCCTTCCGCTGGCCGATGGTGTAGTGGTGCACGCCGTCGTGCTGTCCGAGCACCCGCCCTGACTTGTCCACAATGTCACCCTTTTGCGGCGCAATGTACTTGTCCAGAAAAGCCCGCATCGAACCGTTACTTTCCACCAAGCACAAATCCTGACTTTCCGGCTTATCAGCAGTTTTCAAGCCAAATTCCGCCGCAATTCTGCGAGTTTCTGTTTTGGTAATTTCCCCCAAAGGAAATTCCGTACCCGCCAACAAATCCTGTGTTAGATCGTACAAGAAATAAGACTGATCTTTCGCAGGGTCGATCGCCCGCAGCAACTGATAGCGACCCGTCTCAGCATCGTAACTAATCCGAGCGTAGTGCCCTGTAGCAATTTTTTCAATTCCCAGTTCTTCGCGAGCATACTTGAGCATTGGGCCGAACTTCACAGTTTTATTGCACTGCGAACAAGGCAGAGGTGTAACTCCTGCACTGTAACCCTCCACCAAATAATCAATAATACTTGCCTGAAAGACCTCGCGGCTGTCAACAATGTGGTGGGGAACGCCCAAATCTTCGCAAATTTTAGCTGCATCGACCATTCCCTCAGAGCAGCACTGACCTTTGCCCTTCATCAACCACAGCGTTAAACCCACCACTTCATATCCCTGATGGTGTAAAATTGCGGCTGCTGCGGAACTATCGACCCCGCCGGAGAGGCCTACAACAATCTTGTTCATGGTTGGAGAGAAATTGCTATTTTACTGTGAGTTAGTTCGATCGAGCTAATTTATTATACCACAAAGATACTACAACTTGCCACTGCTGCTGTTAGCTGAAATTTTAGCACTTAATATGACTATTCAAAAATTTGTTGTCACCGCCGACCAAATGCGGCAAATAGAAACGAGAATTTTTGCTGCTGGAATGCCAGTCGCAGCTTTAATGGAAAAAGTCGCGGGACTGATTGCTAGACGCATTCAGGAGCTTTTGAAAGGGGAAGGAAGTTCGGCAACTAGCAGTGTACGGGATTTAACGGACAGAAGCAAAAGGGAACAAGGGAAAAATCTTGTTAATTCTCAATTGCCAGTTATCGGCGTATTGGTTGGGCCGGGACACAACGGCGGCGATGCTTTGGTTGTTGCCCGCGAATTGCACTTTCAAGGGTTCCAAGTAGTTATTTACTGCCCGTTTTCTAAACTCAAAGAACTCACAAAAAATCACGCTGATTATGCGCGCTGTTTAAATATTCCATTTGTTGACAAAATTGACCTGCTGAAAAACTGCGATTTCCTCGTGGATGGTTTATTTGGGTTTGGATTAGAACGAGAAATTAATAACGCTACGGCCGCAGCTATTGACGAAATAAATAATTTAAACATCCCCGTTTTTAGTATAGACATTCCCTCTGGAATTCATACAGATACCGGAGAAGTTTTGGGAATGGCAATCCGGGCAAAACATACATTCTGCTTGGGTTTGTGGAAACAGGTATTTCTGCAAGACAGAGCGTTAGAATATATCGGCAGTTCCGAATTAATTGATTTTGATATTCCCGCAGCAGATATTGCAGCAATATTGGGCGAAACGCCAGCAATACAACGCATTACAAAAGCCTCGGCAACTCAGCATTTGCCGTTACCCCGATCGCCAATTTCGCACAAATACACCAACGGTAACATACTAATTATTGCAGGTTCCCGCCGCTACAGCGGAGCCGCAATTTTGTCTGCATTGGGAGCAAGAGCAAGCGGCGTAGGAATGCTGTCAATTGCCGTTCCTGAGTCGATTAAACCGATGTTGAGCAGCCAGTTACCAGAGGCGTTAGTTATAGGATGTCCCGAAACCCAAAGCGGTGCAATTAGCGAGTTGCCAGTAGCAATTGATTTGGGCACTTATGATGCGATCGCCGCAGGGCCAGGTCTGACATTGGAAGCGGCAATAGCTGTAGAATCTGTACTGGAGAGCGATCGACCTCTGGTGTTAGATGCTGACGGTTTAAATATCCTCGCTCAACTCGGCACAGTCCCGATTTTGTCCGAACGCTCAGCACTGACAATTATCACGCCTCACCCGGGGGAATTCAAGCGTTTGTTTCCCGAATTAGCCGACGAAACTGGCGATGATAGAATTGCGGCAACTCAAGCAGCAGCTCAGCTTTGCGGTGCAACGGTATTGCTTAAAGGAGCTAGAGTTTGCATAAGTTGGAACGATGAGGGCGATTCCCTAGGGGATAGCTGCGCTTCACGTACCATCACCTACCTCAATCCCGAAAGCACCCCAGCCCTCGCCAGAGGCGGCAGCGGCGACGTTCTCACAGGCTTGTTAGGGGGTCTATTAGCAACTGCGATCGCCCGCAAATCCCCCCCCGAATTAGTGGTACCCACAGCAGTTTGGTGGCACGCTCAAGCTGGAATCATGGCTGCCAAAGAACGGACGGAATTAGGAGTAGATGCCTTTACTTTGACACAGTATTTAATTCCAGCTTTGCGAAAATTTGCGGAGTAAACAATCAACAGTAGTTGGTAGGGTGCGTACCCCGCATCTTTGTATTTTTTAGGGTGTGCACCGCGCACCTTACCCCTTAGTTTGTAATGACAACGAAAGTCCTCATAAAAATATTACAACTTGCATTCCTTACGACAAACCAACGTGTAACTCAAACGAGTGACACTCACATGAGTGACACTCCAAAAAGTGACTGTGTACTCACAAATCCCCCAAGTTATACCTGAAATATCAAACACCAAAACTTACATCTTGAGAGGAACCACCTTATGTACACCGAAGAAAGAAGCTTGAACAATGAAACTATGGCTCTCGTCGCCGATACTACTTCTCAATCAACTCTGGCATTTGCTGAAACCACGGGAGTAAACAAACCCACTTTACAAATGGGTTCAACAGGCCAAGCTGTCAAGGAACTACAACAGCTTTTATATCATTGGGCATATTATTTCGGCCCGATTGACGGTATTTTCGGCGTCCAAGTTCAAAACGCGGTCAAAGGCTATCAACACCGCGTCTTTTTAAAAGAAGATGGGATTGTCGGCCCTACCACTTGGGAAGCACTATACTCTGGTGCACCTGTGAATATGCCGATCGTTATGAAGGGCAGTTCTGGTAATGCTGTTAAAATTGTTCAGAATGTCTTGAAAATCAATGGATACTATTTCGGTGCGATTGACGGATTCTTCGGGGCGATGACAGATGTAGCAGTGCGACAATTGCAAATCAGCAAGGCTTTACCGCAAGATGGAATTGTCGGCTACAGAACTTGGCACGCCCTCAGCAAGTTACCGCACTAATCAGGGGTTGGGTTAACTTTAATCATCGCCAAAAATCGGTAGCTCAATTAGGGATTTAGGCTTTGCCTAAGTCCCTAATTATAGTTAAGGGGAATGCTGGGCACGTCCAGGGCGATCGCAAATTCTGTTACCGTTCCCGGCGATGAAAAATATGCTCAACTTCCCCGTGTTTTTTTGTTACTATATCGTAGGAAACTGGGACTCACAAACCGGTTTATTTCCCTTCAGCTTTATTTATAAATAGTTGCACTCATAAAAATATTATTTTGATACTTACCTAACAAGACTTAGGCATAGGAGGCTTATTCCCGGTTTCTACGAAAAATTCGAGGTTTATTAACGATAAATTTAGGAAAAATCTCGGAAGAAACCGGGTTTCTAAGCCAAGCGCGCGCAAGTCTCGAACTAGCCTTTGATGAACTTTTCTAATTTTTGAGCCATCTTCTCGACAATTCCCGACGAACTATCTCCTGCCGATGCTTCTGCTTCAATACGCTTGACCGCATCCTCTGGAAGATTTAGCAACTGCACTAATTTTTGATAAGCTGCGGCTTCTTCTGCGTTAATTTTTGGTTCGTCGGGAGTGCGAGAACTAGATGAAATCACTTCATAGCCGAGTTGCAAGACTAATTCTTTTTCATCTTGAGTTTCTAGTTGGCCGATCAACTCGTCAAGGGGGATATTTTGCATGATATAATCCCGCAGTTCTTGTTGCATTTGTTGTCCGTCGGTATCTGGGGCAAACAAACCGCAAAAGCGATCGAGCATTAAATTAACTTCTTCTGTCGCGAGTTCGCCGTCAGCCCAAGCCATCGAGGCAACAATTCTCAGCAGATTCATCTGGCGGGGCGTAATTGATGGAGGAGGTGGGGTTTGCATAATTAAAATGGGTAATTGGGAATTGGGAATTGGGAATTGGGAATTGGGAATTGGGAATTGGGCCTGATTCCTTCTTGTCTTTTCTTTCCCCTTCTCCTCCATTTATGTCACAATTTCGATAAAGGAACTCCCAGCCATCCAGTAAAGTTTTGTTTCTGAATAGCAGTGGGCTGTTCGACCGGCACGATCGAGTAACGGGTCGGTCGCGGCGGGGCGAGAGTAACGCGGCAAGTCCGCAGTTCGTCTTGGTGAAAAACTGTCACCGAGACGATATCCCCAGGCTTGAAATCTTTAAGCCTTTCGCCTGCTTGTTCTGCATTTACTCGAAAACCTTCGATCGCCAGCAACTCGTCCCCAGCATCAATTCCGGCCAATTGTGCCGGAGCCCCTACTTCAACAAATTTAACCATTTCCCGCCCGTTTTCCGTTCCCAACGTCCAACCGATGCGAGGCGTTCGGTCAGTTTCATCTACCCAAATTTGCAGCCCGAAAGGTTCGAGATATTTGTTGTAAGGCAACTCTTCTGTGCCGTCTATATAGCGCGCGAAAAAGTCGCTCAAATCGATGCCGGCGACGGACTCGATCGCACTTTGCAACTCTTCGGGAGTAAAGCCTATTTCTGCGGGCAGCGAAGGAGAATTTAAGTCTCCGTTTGATGTCAAATGCGCCGATTTGCCGTCTGTTTCCGACTTCAGGTCAAAATCGCCATTTTGGGCAGAATTAGCATTGCCAAACTGCTGCCACATCAAACGCATCACATCGTCGAGCGAGCGATCGTTGCCGTGTCTGGCTCGAATCAACAAATCGAGCAAAAACGAAACAACTTCCCCTTTCAAATAATAGGAAATCTGCGAATTGTCGCTGTTAGCATCCCGGCGATAAAGTTTAATCCAAGCATCCCAGCTCGACTCGCCCAGAGGCTGCACGCTCCGCCCCGGAGTCGTCTGCAAGCGAGTAATTTCCTTAGCCATACCTTGGAAAAAACCTTTCACGCTGTAGAGACCTGAGCGAAAAGGAATCACCAAATCGTAATAACTTGTAGTACCTTCAGAGAACCATAAAGAAGGAGTGTAATTCTCTTTTTCGTAGTCAAATACTTCGAGAGCTTTCGGTCGAATGCGCTTGACATTCCAGAGGTGAAAAAACTCGTGAGCCACCAACTGAATAAAGCGTTCGTACTTTTCTTTAGCCCGAAAGCCAAAACGCGGATAGTTGAGAGTGCAGCTCTCTTTGTGTTCCAAACCGCCAAAACCAGAGCCGGACAAATGCAGCAAAAACACATAGCGTTCGTAAGGCAAACCGCCGAACATTTTTGCCTCGACTTCGATCACTTTTTGGATGTCTCGAATCGTGCGATCTGGTTCTAAATTGCCTTTTCCCCAAACAACTAGCTGGTGGGGTTTTCCCATTACTTCAAACTCGTACACTTCGTGACAGCCTATCTCAAAAGGACTGTCTGCGAGAGTGTCAAAATCCGCAGCAGCGAAAGTAAGATTTTGGCCGGAAACAGGTGGCAAAGTCGTAACGGTTCGCCATTCGGGCTGAGGCGGCACAACGGTCAGGGTGTAGCAGTGGCGCTCAAAACCGGGCAAGAAAAAGCACAAAGCCGCCGGATTGAAATAACCGTGAGTCGAGTCTAAATGATTGGTTCGCACTGTCAGTTCGTTGGCAAAAATGCGGTAGAAAACCGTGATATCTGACACCGAATCGGTCTCGATTTGCCAGTGATTTTTGCTTTTTTTGCGCCAAGGTAAAGCACGCGCGGCGTAGCTATCCCGCAGGGAATCGCCCGCCTGGGCTCTAAAATCTTGCAGGTGGCGGGCGTATTCTCGAACCAAGTAAGAACCGGGAGTCCAGACAGGCATTTTTAAATCCAGAACAGGCTCCGACCAACCTTGCACGCGCAAAGTCACTTCAAACAGGTGGGATTCAGGATTGGGCATCGCCACCGAATATTGAATTGTCGGTGCTGTTAGTTGCCCCTCACGGTTGCCGGCAGCGGACGAGGTATCCAAACAAGTAACATCTGTCATTGACTTGCCAAATTAATCAAGTGCTTGAGGTTGATCAAATGGATAGTTTGGCGGTCGGGATCGATATTGATCCAACCTTTACTATCGAGTTTTTCCATAATTTTGCTGGTTTCATCTAGGGTGATATCTGTGACATCAGCTAAGTCTTCATAAGGAATATTGAAGATATCTTTGCCCTCAGCAGTTTTCTGACCGTAGTTTTCTGCCAGCTCGACTAAAGTATTTGCTAGTTTAACCGCTGGCTGGCGGTTGCGGAGTTGATATCGGAGATTGGTTTGGCGCAGCCGCCGTACCATCAGTTGCAGCATCCGGTGGTGCAATTGCGGGTCTTTAAACAGGGTTTGGATAAATCGCTGAGCTGTGACGCTGAGCAGCCGCACCGAGGAGAGAGCAAGTACGTCATTAGATCGGGGAGATTCGTCAAGAATTGCCATTTCGCCGAAGAAGGCACCCCGTCCTAAAATAGCCATTGATACAGCTCGATCGTTTGACAAGCGGCGGACTTTGACCCAGCCAGACACGACAAAGTAAATCGCGTTGCCCCAAGAATCCTCCATCACCACAGCTCGGCCCGGGGGATACTCATGCTTGACGGCATTTGATAGCAGCCCTCCCAAGGTTTCTGGGTTAGCACCCTTAAATAGAGGGAACAGCTCACTGAAAGCTTCTGTCTTCATGCAAACTCGCGGAGGTGGGAAATATGATTAGGCGACACCCAACAGCTAGGGAACGATCGATGTTTGGGAACACAAACAATCCGTTGCTCCTTTAATTATTGATGATAAGGGTGCAGAGGTCTGCTTCACGTAAAATCGGCAGATTCTTTAATCTTAAACGGGTTTACAAGCCTGTCACTGCCTGTTGAACTTTGCCCAACAGAGGTTCGATGTAGTCCGGCCAGCCGATCGCGATAGACTGGGTGTGAGCCAGAGTCTCCGGCTCGATGGCATCTGCCGTCCACCTCAGCGGTTGACCTTGCAAGTCGCAACAAACCAATCCGGCTGCTTTTGCTAGAGCCAGAGGGCCGGCGGTATCCCACACTTTAACTCTGCCGTTGAGATACAGGTACAAACCAGCTCGACCGAAGATAACTTCCATCACTTTTAAGCCAAAGCTGCCCAGCGAGTAAAATTCGGCTCCGGGGATGCTTTGGGCGATCGCCCGGGCGTAGTTTTTTTGGTCTTTGTCTCCGAGTACAATTTTACAATTTTCTGCTGTCGGGGCCGGGGGTTTGCACAGGGCGATCGGCTGCGGCGCTTGGGTTCCGACAGTTTGGAACAATCCCCAATCTTTGCCGCCAAAATACATTTGGTCAAAAGCCGGGGCGTAGAGCCAGCCGGCCACCGGGTTCCCTTCCAGCAGCAGCCCCACCATCGAAGCGTAGTGCAGTTTTCCCCGAATAAATTCTTCAGTCCCGTCGAGGGGATCGATGCACCAGAGCCGCTGGTAATTGGCGCGGTAAGCTGCTCTGGAGGCGCTGTTTTCCTCGGTAATCCTGCCGTCTTCAGGAAACAAAGCGCTAAATGCTGCCGATAGTTGTCGGTCTAAGTAGCGATCGATACTCGTCACGTAGTCGTTGGGCCCTTTCTCGGAAACTTCAAAAGGTTGGGCTGCGAGCTTGTAAGCTTCTTGACCGCACTCGCGCATGGTGTAGCGAATTTTTTGGTCTTGCTCTGGAGAAATATACATGAGGTTAAACATAAATGCTTTAGCTAACTTCAGCATAAAAGCTTAAGTCCTTGGAATCGATCGGCCCGTGTCACTGTTTTTGATTCGTACAGGATGTGCGCGCGGGTGTCTATCGACCCGGTTTCCTAACCGTCAGCGCCGTTGCGATAAAAGCCCCAGAAAGGATTCGTGGAACTCAAAAAAATTCACACATCAGGGAGAACCCCCCAGATTTATCTAAAATCTCAAATCTCAAATCTCAAATCTAATGTAGAGTCAAATCTAAAATCTCAAATCTAAAATCTAAAATCGACTGACCGATCGCACCAGCACTTTCAACAGCAGAGGATAGAATCTTCTGAGGTTAGATAATGTTTGCCTGCACCAGGATAATTATAAGGAGAATAGTTTGAAATACCATTTGGCATTAGGTCGCAAAATAGACCTAGATGGAATTGACCGCGATGCACAACTCGGCAAATGCCCCCGCCACGTCCTGCGGGCCCTCAGAGAGAGCTTAAATGCCACCGTTCACGCCCCGGATGGCGAAGCGATATCGTTGAGTGACAAGCTGCGATCGAAAATTTCTTCTAAACCCGAACATTGGGCCGCCGCGCGCAAATTGTCCGAGCAAGTCAGCAGCGACGACGTGATATTTTGTAACGGCGAGGACATTGGCATTCCAGTGGCGGCGGTTTGCGGGGCTAAGCCCGATCGCCCGAAAATTGTTGTACATTTCCACAATATCGATCGGCTGCGCGGCCGCGTCGCCCTGAAACTATTTGGTTTGGCCGACAAAATTGACGTGTTCATGGCTTGCGCCAGCCCTCAAACTGACTTCCTCCGCAGTTATTTAGCTTTACCTGAATCGCGGATTTTAGTGCATCTAGACCAGACAGACACTAAGTTTTTCACACCCGGCCCCGTTTCTGGCGATAAAAAGCGGCAAACGGTTGTTAGCGTCGGATTAGAAAAGCGCGACTACCGACTCTTAGCAGCAGCAACTGCTGACTTAGATGTTGACGTAAAAATTAGCGGTTTTTCTAAAGATGCCAAAGCTTTATCGCAAGCTTTCCCCGATACTATGCCAGAAAATATGTCCCGCAAGTTCTACGAATGGCCGGATTTAGTGCAGCTTTACCGCGATGCAGACGTAATTGCAGTTTGTTTGGCGGACAATAAATATGCTGCTGGAGTGCAGGGTTTGCTAGAAGCAATGGCCTGCAAGCGGCCGGTTGTCATTACTCGAACTCAAGGTATGGTCGATTATTTAGCGGCCCCGGATATTGCCAAAGTCGTAGATGTGGGAGATGCTGAAGGTTTGCGGGAGGCGATCGTCCATTTGCTAAAAAATCCTCAAGAAGCTGAATCTCAAGCGCAGCGGGGCTACGAAATGGTTGTGAACCAGCACAGCAGCGAACCTTATGTCGATGTTTTGGCCCAGAAGCTGCGATCGCTTTAAACTCGTAATATCAGCAACGGGCCGGATGCCCGTTCCACAAAACAGAAACTTGGTTGTGGAACAGGCATCTTGCCTGTTCATTAAAAACTGGTAAAACAGGCCGGAAAGCCTGTTGATTAAAAATCACGACTCCCGTCCACTGGCCCACTTATCCCGCCATTTCACAGTCCCTTCCGAAACTAAAACCCAGCGGCGACAAACCAGATTTTCTCGCAGCGGCGACTGTCCTTCCCGTAGCAGCGCATACTTATAAGAAATCAACTTCCCCGCACTTTCATTAAAAGGAATTTCCCCAAACCAAGTATTAGTATTGATATACTCCAACGGGTAACCCTTACTAATATCCCAATTCCCCAATTCCGGACAATCTCCAATCACCACAATTCTTTCCCCTGGCTGAGTTTTAACGCTGTTAAGCTGCGCCCGCACAATAGTTGTCGCCTTAACTCGCTCTCCGACCCGGCTAAAAATCATTACTTCCCGCGCACCCAACTCTAAATTGTACAGCATCCCGTCTTTAACTTCAAATTTGCGGCGCGATAAAACCTCCGTATGCTCTCCATCAGGCAGCTCAGTATCAACCTCTTCAATTGTAACAGCATTGCCCCGATTCATCGCTACAAACACCACCGAATCGCGATAGCGGCGCACGTAACAATAAACATCCGCAGTTAGATATTTTTGCCACTGACTACCCATCGAAATAGCTGGATTCAGCCGCCGCAATCCAGACAGCAACCGCACATCTCGGTAAATCGGCGAATCAGTATCCCACTTTTCCATCATCGGGCGGTTGTAGGGGTCATTTCCCCCTTCGGTATCATCGTGCAGATACTGTTCGGTGCCGTAATAAATACAGGGAATGCCGCGAGTCGTCATAATTAAACCTATCGCCAACTGCAGCATTTGCGGGTCGGGATTCAACGACTGAAACCTCGGCATATCGTGGTTGTCAATAAAAGTAATTAACTCCGTCGCCCCGTAGTAGCGGTGATCCAAATCCAGAACATCTTGAATTAAGTTAAATCCCGCTTCAGCACCCTGCCCCAAAGCTGCTCGAATTGCCACGCACAGACCAAAATCTAAAATAGTCATCCCCGACTCGTTGACAAATTCCACAGAACGATCGTTTCGAGGATCGCTGTAAATCCATTCGCCAAAAATGAAAACATCAGGTCTGTGTGTTAAAATGTCAGCATTAAATTCCTGCCAAAACCAAATAGGCATATGCTTGACTGTATCAACCCGCAAAGCATCAACACCTCTGTCTAGCCATTGTTTAATTGCTGATTTAATGTAATTGCGGTAGGCAATATTGTTTTCGTTGAAAGTTGCTAAACCCGACAGTTCGCAGTTTTGGACTTGCCATTCATCTTCCCAGTTTGTGACTTCGCCGTAGTGGTGATACCAGTTATCTTCATCGTCGTTAAAGTCAGCTATTTTTACGCCGTCGTCGTAGAGTTCGCCTTTTTTTCCGCTAAAATCAGGGTTGCTGTGATTGCAGACAATATCGAGCACGAGTTTCATGTTGCGCTGGTGCAACTCGTCTACTAATTTGTCAAATACGGTATCTTTAGTTTCTTGTGTTTGGTTGATAGAAGGATTGTCGCCTGTGGCAATAAAGCGGGGATTTAGTCGCTTGAAATCTTTAGTCCAGTAGCCGTGAATCGCCGCTTGTTCGACAAATAATGCTTCTACTTGCTCGAACAGTGGCGTCAGCCAAACTGCGGTAACACCCATATCTTTTAAGTAGTCGAGTTTGTCGATAACTCCCTGCAAATCGCCGCCCCAATATCTGCCCCAATCTTTGCCTTCTGGATCGTAAAGTTCTGGGTTTGGGCCTTCGTTATTTGCGGGGTCGCCGTCGTAAAAACGATCGACTACAATGAAATAAATTGTTTCTTGTCGGAATTCAATGTCTCTGGTGTAGAGGAATTCTAAATCTAGTTCGCTTTCTGGCTTAACTTCTTCTACCAGAGACTCAATTTTTTTTTCTGGTTCGCTAGCTTCGTATTGAGAGGAAGTTTGATTGGGAGTGACTGGTGTCATGAGATGTATTTTTTTATATTGTAAGATTGGTCAGTTATTCGGAGCTAGAGTCGGAGATAGCTTTCCCCTTGGACTGACTTTTACAGCATCATACGGAATTTACCGGTTTAATGAAATCTTCCTTTAGAGAGAGGGCAGACTCATCCTTAAGCATTAGGTGGATGAGAGTTAATATTTAGCGTAATTCTCAATCAAAGAGCCACAGCATCAAGAACCTGCGCTACCAGGCTCAGCCTGGTAAAGAGACAAGGTAGAGTAATTGTGCGATCGTAATTTTTCCCTTCCTTTCATTCCTCCCGCCCTCTATAAAAAATGTTGGGAAATGTTGGAAAATGTTGGGTACAATACAACCAACCCTGACATCTACCAGACTCTATGAACCATAAGGAAATGGTAAAACTCGCAGACGATATGGTGTTTGCCAAAACAGGTAAGCATCTCAATGACTTACAAGAGAAAATCCGGCGCGGGACTTGGCAACATGAGGATTACAACGAGATTGCCAAGGACGTTAACCTCTCTGAGGCTCGTGTTAGAGAAGTAGGAATGGAATTATGGCAAAGCCTTTCACAAGAGTTGGGGTAAAAAGTTAGTAAATCTAATTTTCGCTCCGCAATGGAGAGGCTGCAAATCTCGATATCTTCAAAATATTTTTTACCACAAGACTCTGTTCAAATAGGTTGCCTTAATTATTGTGAAGAAGCAAAAAACCTTACCAATACACCAAATCCACACCCACCAAATCAGGAAACATTTAACACAAAACAAACCAAAACTCTACATCAAGATTTAAGCGAAATGCCAGAATTGGGTGATTTTTACGATCGCACCCCCGAACTCGACACCCTCACCACCTGGATTCTACAACAACGCAGCCGCCCGATCGCGCTCACCGGCATCAGTGGCATCGGCAAAACATCCTTAGCAGTACAACTCGTACAACAAATTAAAGACGAGTTTGAGCACGCAGTTTGGTATACTCTCGACGAATCCCCCAGCATAGATAAATTTCAATCTAACCTAACACAGCTTTTCTCCCAGTCAGAAAACCTAGATTTATCCGCAACAAACCAAAAACGCTTACCGCTGATTAAGTATTTGCAAAAGTATCGCTGTTTAATAGTCTTGGATGACATTCAAAACCTTTTCTGTAGCGGCGAATTAGCAGGAAAATATCAACCAGAATGCGAAGAATATCGCTCCCTATTCAAACAAATAGAAAAATTATCCCATCAAACCTGCTTGATGTTAATCGGTTGGGAACAACCGAGAGAAGTGACTCAAGTTAAAAACCAAAATACTTCTATTCGTACCTTACAAATCAAGGGTTTAGACATCGCAGCCGGACGGGCAATACTCAGAGATTGTGGGTTAGAAGAAAGCGACAACAGTGAAGCACTCATTCACCGGTACCAAGGCAACCCCCTCTGCTTAAAAAGCGTGGGGAATCTGATTGAAGAGTTGGAAATCAGCGCGACAGAATTATTACTAGATGATACCATATTGTTGCCGGAAGATTTGAAAGATATTTTACAGCAGCAGTACGATCGCACTTCCGAACTAGAAAAACAAGTTATGTCATTGCTGGCTCGGGAAAACCAGCCAGTCAACTAGCAAAATTGCTAGAAAAAGGACAAATATCATCATCAGATTACTCAACGCGCTCCAATCTTTATCGCGGCGCTGCTCGATCGAAAACAGGAAAATCTTTACACTCTCCCACCTGTATAGAGGCAGTATATCAAAGGGTTGTAACCAAAATATAAAATCGCCCTGTGCTATCATAGAATACAAAAATTACAGAGATTCGCATTGAAATGTTGTATAACCTGAAATTATGCCAAGTATTTTATGAGTAGGCCCTTACCGACTTTACTTTGACAGCCATGAACCGAATGAACCACCTCATGTTCACATTGACAGAGACAAATCATCAGTTAAATTTTGGTTGGAGCCAGTCAGTTTGGCAAACAACCTTGGTTTTAGTGCTAAAGAACTTCGGAAAATACAGTCGGTAGTACAAGAAAATCAACAAACGCTATTGGAGGCTTGGTATGGGTATTTTGGCGATTCGAGCGGACGAGAGAGTTAAGGAGATTCATTTTACAGAAGAAACAATTAGTGTTGATTTGATGGATGGACGAACCATTACTGTGCCTTTAATTTGGTATCCCAGATTGTTTAATGCAACGCCCGAGCAAAGGGCAAAATGGGAAGTATGCGGAGGAGGCTATGGCATTCACTGGGAAGAAATCGATGAAGACCTCAGTACAGAAGGAATGCTGCGGGGGGCACCGGCTCCGAAGCCTTCTCCTGGAAAATTTACGAGCTAAGAAATACCAAAAAACGCAGATGATATTTTGTCATCATCTGCGTTTACCTGCGTTAACCTCTGCTTGAATTAAACAGTCTTGGATGCACTCCGAATAAAGAAACCGGGTTTTTTCCGAATTTGTCGGCTAGAACGAAGTATTATCGTAAAAACCCGGTTTCTGGACTTTCATGCGTAAGTCCTATTTAACCCTATGAAACTCAAGCCGCAACCTTATCTAAAGGCCGCACTTGACGGAGGAATTCGCGAAGTGCGTCACCTTCCACCACTTCAGTTTCCAACAGTTTCTGCGTAATTGTTTCCAACAATTCCCGATTTGCTTTCAGAATATCCAAAGCTTGCTGATGTGCAGTTTCGACAATTTCTTTGACTTCTTGGTCGATCGCCTCAGCAGTCTGAGCACTTACCGCACGGCGGGCATTTCCCATACCGTCATTGAGGAACATTGATTGTTGACTTCGATCGTAAGCTAGAGGCCCCAAAACCTTACTCATCCCGTAAGTTGTCACCATCCGTTCAGCTAAATCCGTCGCCCTTTGCAAGTCATTTGAAGCGCCAGTAGTAATGCTACCAAACACCACTTCCTCAGCCGATCGCCCGCCCAACAAAGTCGCAATTTGACCGCGCAATTCCGACTCATCTAACAAGAAACGGTCTTCAGTGGGTAACTGCAAAGTATAACCCAAAGCAGCCATACCGCGAGGGACGATCGAGATTTTGGCAACTTCGCCATTACCAGTCATCAAAGCACCCACCATTGCGTGGCCGACTTCGTGATAAGCAACGATGGTTTTCTCTTTTTCATTGAGCACGCGGCTTTTCTTTTCCAAGCCCGCTACAATCCGTTCGATCGCCTCTGCAAAGTCTTCCTGTGCTACAGTTAGGCGTTTGTTGCGGGCGGCCAACAAAGCAGCTTCATTCACCAAATTTGCCAAATCTGCGCCGGAAAAACCGGGGGTGCGAGTGGCGATCGCCTTCAAGTTAATATCTGGGCCCAACTTCACTTTTTGAGCGTGAATGTTCAAAATTGCTTCGCGGCCAGATAAGTCGGGGCGATCGACTAAAACTTGGCGATCGAAACGACCGGGGCGCAACAAAGCAGCATCCAAACTTTCCGGGCGGTTAGTTGCAGCCAGCACAATTACCGTAGTATTGCCCGCTGCAAAACCATCCATTTCAGTTAACAGTTGATTGAGAGTTTGTTCGCGTTCGTCATTACCACCGAATGCAGCGTTGCTGCTGCGAGATTTGCCGATCGCGTCCAATTCATCAATGAAAATAATACAAGGAGCCTGTTTCTTCGCCTGCTCGAATAAATCTCTAACTCTTGCAGAACCAACACCTACAAACAGTTCCACAAACTCCGAACCCGAGATGCTAAAAAACGGCACGCCAGCTTCACCCGCCACTGCTTTTGCTAACAGCGTTTTGCCAGTTCCCGGCGGCCCGACTAACAGCACGCCTTTCGGAATTCTCGCGCCAATTGCCGTAAATCTGTCGGGACTTTTCAGGAATTCAACAACTTCGACTAATTCAGTTTTAGCCTCTTCTACTCCAGCCACATCGGCAAAAGTAATTTTCGCCGATTCGCCTTCTACATAGACCTTAGCTTTGCTTTTGCCGATCGAAAGTGCACCCTGAGGCCCGCCAGCACCCCGGTTCATGAAAAATTGAAAAATCGCCACAAAAATCAGCGGCGGAATCACCCAGCTCAAAATACTCCCGATCCAGCTATTTTTAGCCGGCGGAGTTGCCGCAAATTCAACGCCTTTTTCTTCCAAAAGTTTAGGCAGTTCCAAGTCAAAAATCGGCGTAGTTGACAGAATTTGACCGGGTTTGTCGCCTTCGCCTTTGAGTTGGTAGCGAATTTCATTTTGACCTACCGAAGCTCTGACTACATCTTGTTCTTGAACCTGATGGACGAACAAGCTGTAAGGCACTTGCGGAATTTGCGGCCCGAACAAATTCGGCAAAAAGATATTTGCCAGCAGAAACAGACTTGAGAGCAATAACAAAATATTGCTAATTTGCCTAAAACGAGGTGGTTGGGGCTGGTCTTTAATTGCCATTGATAACGATCGTCCTTTAATTTTAACCAGTTTTATTCATTTATTTTCTCATCCAATACGCACACAATGTCAAGCGGATTCCCTCACTCTATCGGTCGGTTAACCCGGTAGCACGGATTTGCTATTATTAACAATGTTTTTTTGACGAACTGTGAAGGTGGGAACAGTAACAGGCGAGACGCCTGTTCCACAAAAGAAGAAAAGAGAAGATAAGAACGGAACAGTAACAGGCGAGACGCCTGTTCCATAAAAGAAGAAAAGAGAAAATAAGAGCGTTATAGTTGTGAATGCTTAGTTAGTAGTTACTGGATGGTTATTTACTTCAGAATCGCTTGAAAATTCTCTCGCTCTTTTCTTACTTAGTGGAACAAGCGAGACGCCTGTTATTCTTCGCGTCTTCGCGGTTCGTTATATTTATGCAGCTTCTGGGTTTAACTGAATCATTTCCCAAGTAGTATAAGTGCCGATCGCACCCCAAACCGCGTAAGGCAAAAGTAACAAAGCTGCGGTTTGAGAAATCGCCAAAACAGCCAACGTCAGCACAACTCCCAAAATCTCGCCAGCCACTCCCAAAATCGTCCCTACTTTCAGACTTTTGGCTCTGAGAGTAGCAGGAATACAAGCAACTGTGACAATTTCTAAAAGCAAGTACAAAGCCATCAACAGCAATGTTTTAAGGCTCCCTGGCTCTTCCACACGAAAGTAGCGCTGCCGGCCCCGCAAGCAAAAATCACCGTCCAAATTAACGGAATAGCAGGCTCAAAAAACATCCAATCCGGTCTTTGAAGTTTGACGGCCCAGTTAATATCGCGCAGTTTAAAAAACAGAGTGCCGAAAGCGACTGAGAAAGTCACGCCGCCGATAATCATCCAAGATTCAATCATGGTTTTCAACTTTCCAATTGCTCGATCGCTCATTAAGTCGATCGTGCCAACTCAAAGCCGAACGTAGATCCGCCTTTAGCAATAATTTTTGTAAAGCCCGATGCAATTCTCGCTAACCGCCAGACACATTCTTAGCAAACTCTTCGCGTCCAGACACCAAATTAGCTGGAACGCCATTAGGGTAATTTTGCGCGATTAAAGCTTGCAATTTTTCAACTCGGTTTTCAGGGTTGGGGTGAGAGCTCAAAAACTCCGGCGGCGCTTCGCCCTTCCTAGCTGCACCGAGAATTTTCATCACCTCAACAATACCTCTAGGATCGTAACCCGCTTCCGTCATAAACCGAAAACCGAGCCGATCGCTCTCAAGTTCATCCGATCTACCGTACCGCAAACCGACAACTTGATTGACAGCTTGAGCAATTAATGCAGCCTGCTGCCCGCCCCCGCGATCGTCGCTAGTAGCCACCCCAACCGCTGTTACCAAAGCCCTGCCCAACTGCTGTTTTGCCAAGTGTTCCGCAGCGTGGCGCGCCACAACGTGACCGGCCTCGTGCCCCAGTACAGCAGCCAACTGAGCCTCGGAATTCAGCCGTCCCAGGAGTGCGGCGGTAATGAAAACTTGTCCCCCCGGTAAAGCAAAAGCATTGACAGTTTCTGGGTCTCGCAGCAGGTGGAATTCAAACGGATAACCCGCTTGTTTCGCGGCCGAACCGTTGACCACTCGTGCTCCTACTCGATCGACATACTGCTGAATACTCTGGCTGGGATAAAGCCCCCCGTACTTGGCGGCCATTTGATCCCGCGCCTGCAATCCCAAAACTATCTCTTGGCGGGGAGAAAGCTGCACCCGCTGTCTCTCTCCTGTTACCGGATTTTGTACGTCGTTTGTAAAATAGGTAATTGCCCCAAAAAATGCCATTAACAGCCCGATCGCGGCTCGAAATAAAAATTTGTTCACAGGCTTGATACCTAAAAAGTTTAGCGAGTAGATTACCAAGCTGACAGCTACCTCGACATCTGTCTGAAGTATTAATAATGGTAATTGGGAATTGGTAATTGGGAATTGGTAATTGGGAATTGGTAATTGATTGCGACAACAGTGCGAGCTTCTAGCTCGCGTTCCGATAGCTCGCGAGCTAGAAGCTCGCACTACACAACAACAATAACACTCGGCGATTACCCGCACATGATATAACAAATAACAAGTAACAAATAACAAGCAACCAATTACCAATTCCCAAATTTCCAATGTTCCAAGCTACCCGCCGCCGCCTCGCTATTTGGTACACAGCCGTTACTGCTGTATTGTTACTTGTATTCGCCACTGGTTTCTATTTCTATGTCCGCAATACTTTGATCGATCGCATTGACGACACCCTCAATCATGTTGTAGAAGTAATAGAGCGAACACTGGTTATCGAACCGCTAAGTTTGCCTACTACCAAAGATAAAAAGAAGTTGCAAGTTAATATTCAAGCCAGTTTTCGAGATAGCACCGATGCAGTAGAAGACGACCACATTGATTTAGAATGGTTCAGTCCTACGGGCGAATTGCTGTGGTCTACTTTATCGGAACCGCTGAATATTCCCATTCACGCTAACCGCACCGGCGAAACAGTTTGGGTGAATCATAAGTTGCGGTTTGAAGGTACAAATCAGGTACAAGAAAGGTTGGCAACGGGCAATGTACCGGATGTCGCGGATTTAAGGGATAGAGGGAAGAGGGATTTAACCGCAGAGGCGCAGAGGGCGCAGAGGGGAGAAATCAGAGATTTTGATGGCGGTTTGAATGCAGGTTTGCAGGAAAATATAAATTTAGGTAGTGCAAAGTCGATCGCACAAAATACAAATCGCGTTTCTACCAAACCGATTAGCATTCGGACAACTCAAAACTATTCCCTCAGACAAGTAACGCAGCGAGTGGAAATCGGCCGCCAAGTTCTGGGATATTTGCGAGTCAGCCATCCTTGGTTTGAAGTGACAAAACCCATCCGCCAATTAATTCTCGATTTGATTTTGGGCGCGGGTTTAACTCTAATTTGCGTGGCGGCTATTGGCTGGCTGCTGTCGGGATTGGCGATGGCACCGGTGCGGGATTCTTACGGGCGTCTCAAACAGTTTACCGCTGATGCTTCTCACGAACTCAGAAATCCGATCGCCACTATTCAAACTAACGTCCAAGTAGCTTTGGCGGAACCGGATATCGAACCGCAGCAGCATCAACAGCTACAAGTTATCGAACGCCTTACCCGCCGTTTGGGGCGGTTGGTTGACGATTTGCTGTTTTTAGCAAGACAAGATAGCGGCATCGTCCAGCAGCAGTGGATTGAGGTTCCCCTAGATGCTTTGCTGATGGAGGTAATTGAAGAACAACAGGCGATCGCCACTACCCAAAATCTCTCTCTTTCTTTGGAAATTGTCGATCTGCCCAACGCTGAGGAAAACTTTACACTGTTGGGTGACTGGGATCAACTAGCCCGACTTTTTACCAATCTCGTCAGCAACGCCGTGCAGTACACGCCCTCTGGCGGCGAAATTGAAGTAGAATTGCAGCTTGCAGCTAAAAACAAAAGAAATTCGCCGATGTTACATCCAGCGCTGCAAATAAAAGTAACAGACACCGGCATCGGGATTTCCGCAGAAGCCCTGCCGCATTTGTTCGATCGATTCTACCGCGCCGATCCCGCCCGCACCCACCGCAGCGCCGCCGGTTCCGGTTTAGGATTAGCCATCGCCAAAGCCATTGTCGAAAATCACCGCGGCCAAATCCGCATTGACAGCCAAGTCGATCGAGGTACCGCCGTTACCGTCACCCTCCCCGCCCACAAATCAGAACAATTCCGCCTTTAAAACTTCCCCTCTTCCTCTCTTCCTCTGCGCCCTCTGCGCCCTCTGCGGTTTAAAAAAAATCTATCCCTAAAACCCTGATTCTTCTTACCTCTGACCCAAACCAAGCTGTTAAAATTCAATTCCCGCATAGATTAACATGAACTTTGTTGGACAACCTCGATCGAACTTGTGAGGAGTTATTTATGTTTCGCCACAATCTACCGTTTAAAAAAATCAGCTTGCTAGCAGCCACCTGCGGAGGTTTACTCGTTAGTCTCGCAACACTTTCCCTCGCCGGCGGCCCTCCGCCCCAACAAGGAAAACCCGTTTCCCAACCCGCAGAAACTCCCGCAGCCACTGAAGAACCAGTCAGCCAACCGACTCCGGCTGCGAGTCCGAGCCCCAGCGGTATGCCCTCTACACCCACAGAGGCGCCGGCCCGCTTCCCCATGCCCAGTGCGCGAGTTACGCCTGCAGAAGGCATGATAGTAATTAAACTGGTGAATACCACCAATGCTGTCATTAATTATCAAATCGTAGGCGTCACCCAGCCGCGCACTCTGGGCGAACAATCTGAAATTTTGCTTCAAGCCCTCAAAGTGCCAATCACCCTCACTTACCAGCGCGCAGACGGCGGATTGCTGCTGGTTCGCCCCCAAGCAACCGCGATGCCGGGAATGTTGCAAGTCAGTTTCGGCGCGACAACTGAGTTGGGCACTGATACAAAATCCCTGGAAATTCAGGAAGATGGCAAGGTAATTTTGAATTAGGTTAATTAGTTGACGGTTGACGGTTGACGGTTGACGGTTGACTGTTACCATTCGTGTCAACTTAAGACTAAAATCCATAATAAATATCGTTTATAGTTGAGTTTCGCTCCCCCCTAACCCTCTTAATAATGGGGGGACAAGACTATTCTTACCTCCCCTCTAACTCCCATTAATAAAGAGGAAAGAGCATTCAAAGTCCCCCTTCTTAAGGGGGATGCGAGGGGGATCGAAACTTCGATACAAACGAGATATACAGAGGGTTTTAGTATTATATTGACACCCATGGGCTGTTACTAATTCCCAGTTTCCAATTCCAAATTCCCAGTCAACTGTCAATCGCCGAGTAACAACGGAGGTGACTTAGTAAAAGGTAAATCCTCGTTGATTGCATCAATTTCTTCCTGTTCTCTTTCGTTGATTTGACCGATATAAGACTTGAGAATTTGGGCCAGACGGTTGTTATAAAATCGGTGCAAACTATAATTTGGCGTAGCTGGAAAGCCTCGCCGTTTTTTGTGTCTGCCGCCGGCACCGGGATCGAAGCTTTGGATGCCCCGATCGATCGCCCATTCGATCGGCGTATAGTAACAAGCATCGAAGTGCAAGCAGTCGATTTCCTGCAAACTGCCCCAATAACGCCCGTACAGTCGATCGCCCTTATACAAACAAAAAGACATACCTACCGGTTGTCTGTCATCTTCCTTGTCGTAGGCGGCTACAAATAAAACTCGATCGCGATAATTGTGGTGCAACTGTTCAAAAAATCGCTTAGTCAGATATTTGCTTCCCCACCAACCAAATTTGTCGCAAGTATTCTCATAAAAAGCATACATTTGCGGAAACATAGCTTGGGGAATTTCATCGCCAGTAAAAGTTTTCACTAACAAACCAGCTTTGTCAACTGCGTTGCGTTCGCGCTTGATATTGCGGCGCTGGTTGGCATTAAATGCGCCTAAATAATTGTCAAAATTTTGATAGCCTTGATTTTGCCAAATATAACTGTGGTGCAGCCAACTGCTGAAACCGTGGCGTTCCATTCTTTCGCGCCATTCTGGATCGACATAAAGGAAATTGCAGCCGGAGATATTGTGGCGATCGCAAAAATGGTCGATCGCGCTTACCATTACTCCCGTTAACTCGTCTTCATCTTCCCCCTCGGCAATCAAAAACCGATAGCCTTCAGCCGGAGTAAACGGCGTCATTCCCATCAATTTGGGATAATATTGAATACCCAAACGTTGAGCTAAATCCGCCCACTGATTGTCGAACACAAATTCGCCGTAGCTGTGGCTTTTGACATAAAGTGGCGCGCTAGCAATCAACTGTTTGTCTCGCCACACAGTCAAGTGATACGGCAGCCAACCGGTTTTACCTGTCGCACTGCCGGAGACTTCGAGATTGTTAAGCCAATCCCATTCTAGAAATGGCGTTTTTAGTGGCATCGCCAAGGCATCCCACGACGCTTGCGGGATTTCGCCTATTTTGCTAATCCAGGCTACAGAATATTGAGGTTTTGGCTGTTTCAGCATAGGGAGATTTGAGCGTAGAGCGATCGAACTTCACTCTAGCAATTCTAGATTTTAAATAGCGACAAAAAATTAAACGCTACCCAGATAGACTTAGGTGTCCTCAGCCGGACGGGCTGGCGGCTATTTTTGCAGTGGCCGGATTATATATTTAACACTCCGGCAGAAATCTCGCGGCCACTGCAAAAATCCCGCTGAAAATTAGATTTTAGATTTTAGATTTTGGAATGAACAAGCTCAGCAACGAGTTCTTTAAACAGCAACTTGACTGCTTTAGCCGCCACACGCGATCGCACTAGCCGCACCGGACGACCGCTAAGTTTTTCTGCATCCATAATTGCACCGAGCCGATCGCCAATATCGTTCTGAAGCCGAGCGCGGACTGGTTCAATCCTAGTAAATATCCACTGCCACAGAGCGCGCCGGCACAAATCGCTACCACCGCTGACCCTGGATTTTTGCAAATCGCCGCTGGACTCTTGAGAAGGCGCATAACCCAAAGCCTTACAAAATCGGCGAAGCGACAAATGCCGCTTGGTAGGTTTACCGGAATTTCGCCCTTTACGAATCTTCACATCTGGTTTGCCGCCAAGAAGATAATTTTCAAATGGGTATATTTGCGATAATAGCAGCGCCTCAACGCGGCGACCAAACCCAAAACGGGCAAAAACTTTGCGGTACGGCAAAAACTGCGGCTCTGACACAAGCTTGGAAAGTTGAAACTCAAGCGCCATCTCTTCCCGCTGAATATCGCAAATGCGCGCAGCGTGGCGGCGAAGTTCATCAGTCAAACCCAAACCGATCGACTTTTCAAGCATCAAATCATACTTTACCGACTGCCGCTGACCGCAAAGCCACCCCCAAAGCAAAGGAACTTTTTCACCCAGACGCACCGATCGCACGAGCGCCACTTCTGGAAACTGCCACGCCAAATCTTGACGAGCGCGGTTAATGATAGGGGACTGCACGCGATTGAGATGAGACAAACGAAGTACCAACCGGCGAATTTCAACAATAGTTTGCGATCGCACTTGCACAAACCGACGGGGAACCTCAAAAAAATCCCAACCGTAAATCGCCAGAGCCAAAGCATCGGCATCATCATCTTTATCGGGAAGTCCGAGGTGGTGCTCGCGAAAACTTCGCAATTCCTTGTGACCGACAAGACGAATTTCTACGCCAGCCCTGGCGAGCTGAGTTCCCCACAAAATTTGATAGTTTACCCCCGTCGGCTCCATCACTGCGATCGTATTATTTATATCGCCGCCAATCAATGCCAGCAATCCAGTAATCCCCGAAGCCGTAGCGTCAAACTTGTGAAAGTCGCAATCATAATAAAATTGTCGAGGTTCAGTTGGTTTTTCTGTCAAAAGGCAAGCAGAAACTGAGGCCTTGCTAATATCAAGTCCGATAATTTGCATTAATTTTTAAAGGTGATAATTTTCCAAATCCCCATAGCAAAGCTTATGAATCACCCAAAGGCCAGAAGCCTAATTCACTCTTAAAGCTATAAATTGCAGGGGAATAATACAATCAATCAAAAAGTAACCGAGCTTATGAAGCCAGAAAAGCCACAAGAGCTTGTTTCATTTTTAAAGCCCTAAGTTACAAATCGATTGACCGACGGATGATTTGGACTCAATCCGCTACCCCTCCCATTTTTAAGCGGAACTTACCCCGCACATAAGATTCATTTCTTCTGAAACCATTACAGGGCAAGACTTTCCTGGAGCGGGAAAATCAAGTACATGACTACAACTTTTTACAACCCTTATGTGGAGCGGGTTTGAGTTAATTTTATGATACAGCAATACTTTGGTTCTAAATATTAAGAAAATCTTAAATACATGGCTACAAAATTGGAACTGCCAAATAGCTAAAACGAATACGGCTCAAAGAATACAGCCACCGAAACTACCCCCTGCAGGGGTAAGTTCCGTTTAAGGAAGAGTTTCGGCTGCTGAGTTAGGCAGCCATCATCAGGCGATTTAAAAACAATATCCAAATCTGCCAAAATTACTTGTTGCTCTGGCGTGTACTCAACATGAACAGCCTGTTCATCCAATCGCACATCAGAACACTCTGGCTCTTGGTCATTAGATAAGTCATCTGATACACCAATTAAATGCTCAAGATACTCTGATACAGACATTCCAGCAGCCAAAGCTTTTTCTTGCAACAACTTATAAGCTTTGCCTTTAATACGAACTTGCTTAGCTCTATCCTCTGGATTTTCGTCTAATGTTTCCTGAATTTTGGCGGCAGTAATTTGGTGAACAGGAATAGATTCAATAACCTCAGACCATTTTTCAGTCAATTGACAATTCCCATAGGAATCAACTTTTGCAAACTTCCACAAAGGCATAGCTTGAGCTACAGAAGTAGGAAGAGTCTGAAAATTAGACTTAATCAAGTGCATGCAAACTTTGGCAGCTTTAATGATTGTCTGACAATAAAAAGGCGAGCGACCTAAAGCATTTTTGCAGTAATCAGCAAAATCCTTATAGGTATGTTTATACAAGCGATACCGGCGAACAGCTTCAAGCATAATACCTTGACGACAATAATCCAAAAATGAACGTTTAATTTTCTGGGTTAAAATTGAAAAGTCATTATGTGGAACTTCCGAAAGAATATCGGATTCAAAATCTAGAAGTGGCTGATACTCAGATTCAGGTGGTTGCCAGCAATTGTCTAAAAAATCAGAAGTAATGTGCATGGTTAAAATTCGTGAGGATTGTCATCATCATCGTCAGAACAGTTAAAAGGGATAGGGTCATTTTCAATCTCTGTTGTAACAACTTCAGAAGCGGATTTTAATCCTATAGGCTTATCGCAAATAAGCAAAGAATAAGAACCAGGGTCAATTCCCAAACGCTCTAAAAAGTTTTGAAGCTTTTGCAGTTGACGTGTGGCAATTTCTATTTTAATGTCAAGAGACTGAAGAGTTTTTTCTCTACGAGAAATATGCTTCTCCAAATCATGAAGCTTAAGAAGCATTTGATTTTCAGCACCTGACTGCTGCAACAATTCATCAATCTGCGTCCTCAAAAAGACATAAGTTTCAGAAAAAATCTCTCCATCAGCAGCAATCTCAATATTAGCTTTACGGTCAAAGTCGCCCCATTGGTCACGCTTATACACCGGAACAGCAATCTTAACGTTAATCATTATGGTAAGTAATTGGTAATTGGTACAAAAGAAGCGATCGCCCTTCGCTCAAAAGAACGATCGCACACAGAAGCAAACAAGATGGAAAGATGGAAATAGGAAGCGAAAAC